>NZ_JAAGPB010000006.1:0-71615 GCF_017104585.1 Burkholderia sp. Ac-20392 | reverse complement strand
GAGCGCCGCCGCGCCCTGGGCGGCGCGCGCGAATGCATGCGCGTCGGTTTCGAGGCGTGCCGCGTGCTCGGCAAGGTGCAGCCCTTCGTCGGTCGGCGGCCAGCCGCGCGGCAGCCGGTCGAACAGCCGGATGCCGAGCGCGGACTCCAGTGCGTCGATGCGCCGCGCGACCGTCGAATGCTGAACCTGCAGCGCCCGCGCGGCGGCCGACAGGCTGCCGCTGCGCATCACCGCAAGGAAATAGCGGATGTCGTCCCAGCTCATCGGCAGCGCGGACGCGGGAACGGAATCCGGATCGGTCGAATTTTGCACAGTAGATGGGCGCTTGGCGGGAATTCCGCTCGATTATGCACGATGGGATGATCGTGTCACTTCAATTCGATTGTGAGGAACGTCATGACCCAGACTGCCACCGCCATCCGGATCGGGATCGACCGCTACGGCGACGCCGGCGTGCTGCGCCGCGTCGATGCACCCGTCGCGCCGCCCGGCGCCGGCGAAGTGAGGATTCGCCAGACCGCGATCGGCGTGAATTTCGTCGACATCTATTTCAGGACGGGGGCGCACGCGTTGCCCGCGCTGCCGGATGCGCTGGGCGTCGAGGCGGCCGGCGTGATCGACGCGGTCGGGCCGGGCGTGACGGATCTCGTTCCCGGCCAGCGTGTCGCGTATGCGGGCATGCCGACCGGCAGCTATGCGAACCTGCGCACGATGCCGGCCGAGCGCGTGTTGCCGATCCCCGACGGGTTGAGCGACGAAGCCGCCGCGGCCGGGCTGCTGAAAGGGATCACCGTTTACATGCTGCTGCATCGCGTCCGGCAGGTTGGCGCCGGCGACACGGTGCTCGTGCATGCGGCGGCCGGCGGCGTCGGGCTGCTGGCGACGCAATGGGCGCGTGCGCTCGGCGCGCGGGTGATCGGCACGGTCGGGTCGGCCGCGAAGGCCGCGCTTGCGCGCACGCATGGCGCCGAGGCGGTCGTCGATTACCGTGAAGAGGATTTTGTCGCGGCGGCACGCGCGTTCGGCGGCGGCGCGGGGGTCGATTTTGCGATCGACGGGATCGGCGGCGACGTGCTGACGCGCACGCTCGGCGCGGTCCGTCCGTTCGGGATGGTCGCGAGCATCGGGCAGGTGGCCGCGATCGGTGCGCGGCAGACGTTCGATCTCAACGAGCTGGGGCCGGCGCGGTCGATCGGGCTGGCGCGGCCGAGCGTGCTCGGCTTCATCGCGCGCGACGTTGACGGATATCGGGAGGCTGCACGCGCGACGCTCGAACGGCTGGCGGGCGGGATGCGTGTGGAGATCGGCGCGCGGTTGCCGCTCGAACAGGCGGCCGATGCGCACCGATTGCTGGAGTCGCGTGCGACGACGGGCGGGGTCGTGCTGGTCCCTTGACGGCGGCCGGACGGGGATCGCGATGCGGCTCGACGCGCGCGTCGCGATCCACGGGAGGCTCAGTTGTGCTTGCGCAGCGGCGCATCCTCGACGAACCACGCGAGCACGAACGCGATCGCGATGACGGTCGCCGCGGCGAGATACACGACATGCAGCGAGCCGGCGAACGCATGCAGATACGTGTCGCGCACGGCGTCCGGCAACTGGTGCACGGCGGCCGGGCCGAGCGCGGGCGGCAGCTCCGTGCCGGCCGGCAGCGCAGCCATCACCCGCGACTGCAGCCCGTGCGAGAACAACGCGCCGAACGCCGCGACACCGAGCGAGCCGCCGATCGAGCGGAACAGCGTCGCGCCCGACGTCGCAACGCCCATGTGCCGGAATTCGACCGTGTTCTGCACGGCGAGCGTGAGCACGGGCATCACCATGCCGAGCCCGATCCCGAGCAGCGCCATGTATGCGTACATCGTGTGCAGCGGCGTATCGAGCGTCAGCGTCGACAGCAGCGCCATCGCGATGCCGCCGGTCAGCGTGCCCAGGATCGGGAACATCCGGTACGAGCCGAGTCGCGAGATCAGCCGGCCGCTGACGATCGACGTCACGAGCATCCCGCCCATCATCGGCAGCAACTGCATCCCGGCCTGCGACGGCGTCGAGCCCTTCACGACCTGCAGGTAGAGCGGGATGAACGTGACCGAGCCGAACAGCGCGATGCCGACGACGAAGCCGATCAGGCTGACCAGCACGAAGGTGCGATGGCGGAACAGTTCGAGCGGCATGATCGGCTCGGCCGCGAGCCGCTCTTCATAAATGAAGCCGCCGATCGCGACGACGCCGAGCACGAGCGTCATCCACAGCTGCGGCGACGTCCACGGCAGCAGTGAGCCGCCTTCGCTCGTGAACAGGATCACGCAAGTGAGGGCGGTGGCGAGGAACGCGGCGCCCATGTAGTCGATCCGGTGCTTCACGTGCGCGGTGTGCGGCCGGAACGCGACGCCGATCACCGCGAGCGCGAGAAAACCGAGCGGCAGGTTGATCGTGAAGATCCAGCGCCACGACAGGTGCTCGACCAGGAAGCCGCCGAGCAGCGGGCCGATGATCGTCGCGAGGCCGTACACGCCGCCGAACATCCCCTGGTAGCGCGCGCGGCGATCGGGCGGCACCAGGTCGCCGATCGCGGCCATCGTGACGACCATCAGGCCGCCGCCGCCGAGCCCCTGCAGCGCGCGCAGCACGATCAGCTGCGTCATGTCCTGCGCGACGCCGCACAGCGCGGAGCCCGCCAGGAACAGCACGATCGCGGCCTGCAGCACGATCTTGCGGCCGTACAGGTCGCCGAGCTTGCCGTACAGCGGCAGCACGACGGTGGAGGAGAGCAGGTACGCGGTGACGACCCACGACAGCTGGTCGAGCCCGCCGAGCTCGCCGACGATCGTCGGCAGCGCGGTCGACACGATCGTCTGGTCGAGCGCGGACAGCAGCATGACGAGCAGCAGCGCGGCGACGATCAGCCCGGTCGGCGCGTCGCGGCGGGCCGCTTCGGCGGCCGGCGGAGTAAGGAGGGTGTCGGTTGTCATCGAGATATCTGCCATGGCAGGGAATTGTGTCGAACTATAGCGGCAGATAGTTGACTGGTCAATTTCTGCCTAGCCTCGATGTGTTGCAACCGTAACAGGAGATTGCCGGCCCGAAAAATTGACCGGGATCAGGGGAAAGCGGGGACGGACTCAAGTTTTTTGCAGGCAAACCGTAATCCAGAGTGCTGCGGACCGTTTGCCGCGGCACTTTTCACCGCTCACGTCCCGTCATGAACCTGAACGCCCTGTTTTCCCGTTTCTCGATCCGTACGCGGATCTTCTCCACGCTCGGCCTCGTCGCCGTGCTGCTCGTCGTGTCGGGGCTGATCGGCCTCGCCGGCATGCAGAGCTCGAACCGCGCGCTCGACGAGGCTTATACGCAGCAACTGGCTGCGAAGACCGCATTGTCCGCGGCCAGCCTGAACCTGACGATCGTGCGCACGACGCTCGACCGCGCGATGCTGCATCCGGAAGCGCCGGAAGTGCCCGATCTCGTCAAGAAGGCCGAGAACTATCTCGCGAAGGCCGACAACGCATGGCGCGGTTACGCGTCGATGCCGCACGACGGCGATGAAGGCCCGCTCGCGAGCCGCCTCGACGCCGCGCGCCAGGCGCTGATCGGGCAGGCGCTGAAGCCGATGATCGACGCGGTCCGCGACGGCCGCCGCGACGAGGCCGACCGGCTGCTGATGTCGGTTGCGCCGCCGCTGTCGGTCGCGCTCACGCAGGCGACCGATGCGCTCGACGCGTACCAGGTCGCACGCGGCAAGGACGTGTACGACACCGCGCAGACCTATTACGGCTGGATGCGCGCGGGCGCGATCGCCGGTATCGCGTTCGGCCTGGCCGCGTGCCTCGGCTGCGCGATCGGCCTGCATTACGCGATCACGCAGCCGGTGAACCGTCTGCTGTCGCATTTCCGCCGCCTGTCGGACGGCGACCTGACGTCGGAAGTGCGCTGGTCGTCGCGCGACGAGATGGCCGAACTGGTCAAGGGCGTGACCGGCATGCAGCGCAGCCTCGCGGACACCGTGCGCCAGGTCAGCCAGGGTTCCGAAGCGATCTCGACGGCGACGCACCAGATCGCGGCCGGCAACACCGACCTGTCGCAGCGCACCGAGGAACAGGCGTCCGCGCTGCAGGAGACGGCCGCGAGCATGGAGCAGCTCACCGCGACCGTGAAGCAGAACGCGGACAACGCGGTGGAGGCGCAGGCCTGCGCGGATACCGCGAGCGAGATCGCCACGCGCGGCGCGACGGTCGTCGGTGAGGTGATCGGCACGATGAACGAGATCGACCAGAGCTCGCAGAAGGTCGCCGACATCATCGGCACGATCGAAGGCATCGCGTTCCAGACCAACATCCTCGCGCTGAATGCGGCGGTCGAAGCCGCGCGTGCGGGCGAGCAGGGCCGCGGTTTCGCGGTGGTCGCGGGCGAGGTGCGCACGCTTGCGCAACGCTCGGCTTCCGCGGCGAAGGAAATCCGCACGCTGATCGGCGAATCGGTCGAGCGCGTCGCGATCGGCTCGCGGCTCGTCGGCACGGCCGGCGCGACGATGCAGGACATCCAGCAGGCGATCGGACGCGTGACGGGCATCATGACCGAGATCGCGGCCGCGTCGAGCGAGCAGCGCGACGGGATCGAGCAGGTGAACCGCGCGGTGTCGCAGATGGACCAGGTGTCGCAGCAGAACGCGGCGCTCGTCGAGCAGGCCGCGGCGGCTGCCGCGTCGCTCGAAGAGCAGGCAGACGGGTTGCGTCGTGCGGTGGGGGCGTTCCGGGTGGCTTGATCGATGGTGGGCGGCGACGGGGCGGGTGCTTGCCTGCCGGTCGCCGGCCCGTTATGTCAGACGGCCGTGAGCTGCGCGGCCGCGCGTGACGACGCGACGATCAGCAGCTTCATCGTCGCACGCGTCGCGCCGACGAACAGCTTGCGCGCGGCACGCGCGTCGAGCGTGTCGAAGTCGACCTCGGTGAGGATCACGCACGGCGCCGACTGGCCCTTGAAGCGGTAGATCGAATCGAGCAGCACGTCGCCTTCGCGATACTCCGGGTTGCCGAACAGGTCGTACTTGCCGGTAAAGCTCTTGAGCCGGTGCGGGCCGAGCTGGTCGAGCGGTGCGAGCACCGAGCCCTCGCGGCCGCGATACGACAGCACCGCGATGTCCTGTTTGCGGAAGCCGAGCGACAACGCGTGCGTGATCGCCCGCTTGGTCGCGTCGATGCAGGCGTCGGCCAACGCGTCGCCCGACGCACCTTCTTCCCCGTACGACGACACCGACGGATCCGAACCGTCGAACGGGCTGCCCGAGCGCAATTCGGCCGCAAGCGGCTCGACCCGGCCGACGATGTCTCGCACGAACTCGAGCAGGTCGCGCGGGCTGCGGTAGTTCGTGAGCGCTTTCAGCGTGACCCAGCCCGGCAGAGCGACGGGCTCGCGCATGTACAGGTTCTGCAGCGGATCCTCCAGCCACCACCATGCGCCCTCCGGCGCCAGCAAGCGCTCCAGCGCGGCCGCCCACGGTGCATGGAAATCCTGCCCTTCGTCGACGACCAGTACGTCGAAGCGCCAGTGCTCGGGAATCGGCGTTTCCGCGAAGCGCGCCTCGAGCCGCTCGAATTCGCCGGGCACCTGGAAATCGGGCGTATAGCCGCCGTCGCGCGCGACCCAGTCGCATAGCTGGTGGTAGTTCGCGATCTTCGCGCCGGGCGGCGCGATGCGCGCGATGTAGTCGGCGAGCGGCCGGTTGAAGCACACGTAGAGCACGCGCTTGCCAGCCGCGACCGCATCGCGCATCGCCTGCACCGCGAGCTGCGTCTTGCCCGAGCCGGCCGTGCCGGTGACGCGCAGCCGGAACGGCGCGAATTCGAGCTGGCGCGCCCATGCGGCCAGCCCGCCCGACAGCCGCGTGACGAGCGTGCCGGCCTGCCCGACGAGCGCGCTCGTGTCGGGCGTGAGCGCGAGCTCGTCCGCGAGGAAATGGTGGAGTTTCGGTGCGTTCGGGAAGTGCTCGTCGTCCTCGGGCAGGATCTGCAGGATCACCTGCGCGAGCTGCGCCTTGCGCGACGCATCGACGATGCGGTCGGCCGCGACGCCGGCGATCGACGCGTCGCGGATCGAGTAGTCGGGGCAGTACAGCAGCGCCTCGACGCCGTAGACGCCCGCGCCGAGCGCGGCCGTCAGGCGCCGGTGCAGCGTTTCCTGCGTGCGCGCGAGCTGGATCGGGACATTGCGTTCCTTCTGCAGATAGACCTTCACGAGCCCCTTCGGCGTTTCGCGCAGGAAGCCGGCTTTCTGCTCGATCAGCAGCACGCGGCCGGCCGGGCTCACGACGACGAACGCAGCCTCGCCGAACACCGAGAACGCCTGGTCGGCGCGGGTCCAGTGCACGCCGTGATACACGGTGTAGCTGTCGGGCAGCGCGTGTTCGAGCGCGGCGAGCGTTTCGCGCTCGCGTTCTGCCGCGCCGGTTGCGGCGAGGCTTTTCCAGTCGTCGGGGATGAGGCGGGCCATGGCGTCGGGCGGCGGAAGCCGGCGTGGGCGTGAACGGGTGCGGCTATTGTACTGAGCTATGCACCGGTTCACGACCGCCGTGCCGCGCGGACGTTGGCCGTCAGGAGGAGGAACGGCCCGGGAGCGTTACCCGCGGGCGAGCCGTTTCGCGAGATCGGCGCTGAGGATCGCCATGCGCGCGGGTTTTTCGTAGCAGACGACGTCGAATGCACGGATCACTTCGCTGATGTCGGCTTCGCTCGCGCGGCCGGTGAGCAGGTCGCCCGTCAGCACGAAGATCGGCGCGCCCGGGTTGTCGGACGTGCGCACGGCCTTGATCGCGGTGGCGGCCGTGCTGTCGTCGAACAGCCATTCGGTGAGGACCGCGTCGAACGCCTGGCCCTGCAGCGCGTCGACGAACGGCGCGAGGCCGTCGAATGCGGCGGTCGCGAAACCCTGGCGTTCGAGATAGCGGCACAGCTCGGTCGCGCTGACGCGATCGGGGTCGATCACCGCGACGACGAGCTTGTCGCTCTCGGCGCGGCGCGGATAGATCTCGATCTTGTGCACGTCGTACGCGTTCTGGTACAGCACGCCGGTGTGGCGCAGCACGCGCCAGCGGCCGTTTTGTTCATACGCAACGAATTCGGGGCGTGCGCCGGCTTCGAGCGGCGCGCCGATCCAGGCGGTGCACGGAATCTCGGCGACGCCCGCGTAAAGGACGGCTTCCTGCGAATAGGCGCCGACCATGCCGGGGTCGAGCGTTTGCGCGCCGAACAGCTGGGCGGCGGGTTCGCCGTACGCTTCGGCGACTTTCTTGATCTGCGCGAGCGTCCAGGGGCTGCTGCCGCGCAGTTTGCGGTGGCCTTGCGAGAAACTCAGGTCAAGGATGCGGCACAGCTCGGTGGTCTGCTGGCGCTTGCCGATGCCGTTGCGGGTCATCAGCTCGCGCACGCGCTCGGCAACCGCGAGGGAATCCGTGGTGATTGCTTCAGTGGTCATGCTACGGGAACGGATCGTGACGTTCAGAACGACGCCTTGCGGCAGTCTCGACGGACAGTCTTCATGACGTCCAGGGGCGAGCCGACCGGCCACGCGCGGAAAAGATAACTTTACCGCAAAATGGTCGTTATTCAGCGTCGTGAAAGGTGCGTTTGTGTGAAAGGTGTGTCACGACGTTACCACCGAGGTCCGTATCCGGATGCATTAACGCCTGACAGGAAACAATGACGACAACCTATCCGCTGCACGATGCCCTGACCCTCGCCGGCACTCCATTGCCAACCGACGCCGATATCGTGATTGTCGGCGCCGGCATCATGGGCTGCGCAGCCGCGTATTACCTGGGCCTGCGCGGCCTGAAGGCCGTCGTGCTCGACAAGTCGCGCATCGCCGGACAGCAGTCGACCCGTGCGTGGGGCTTCGTGCGGCAGCAGGGGCGCGAAGCGGCCGAGGTGCCGCTGATGATGGCCGGCATGAAAATCTGGGAGGAGTTAGAGGAAACCCTCGGTTTCGATCTCGAATGGCGGCAGGGCGGCTGTCTTTATATTGCGGACAACGAAACGGACTGGGCGTCGTTCAACGCGTGGCTCGCCGTCGCGCGCGAACACGGGCTCGACACGCGCACGCTGACGCGTGCGCAGATCGACGAGCGTGTCAGCGGCCTTTCGCCGCAGGCACGCACGCTCGGCGGGCTGTACACCGCAACCGACGGGCAGGCCGAGCCGCGCCGCGTGGCTGCCGCATTCGCCGCGCGTGCCGCCGAGGCGGGCGCGCGCTTCTTCGAAGGGTGCGGCGTGACCGCGATCGAGACGGCCGGCGGTGCGGTGGTCGGTGTCGTGACCGAGCGCGGCACGATCCGCACGCGGCGCGTGATCTGCGCGGCCGGTGCGACCAGCTTCCGGCTGCTCGACGGCGTCGGCATCCGTCTGCCGCAGCAGGCCGTGCGCGGCACCTGCATGCGCACCAATGTGGTGCCGCCGGTGTCGGCGTCGACGGTGTGGGGCCACGGCCTCGGCATCCGGCAGCGCAAGAACGGTGCAATCAATCTCGCCGACGACATGCAGGTCGACGTCGACCTGACGCTCGGCCACCTGCGCGGATTGAGCCTGTTCTGGCCGGCGTTCTGGTCGCAGCGCGACAAATTCCGGCTGCACGTGAACGGGTCCGCGTGGCGCGACGCGCTGGCCCGCATCAATGGTGCGACCGGGCCGATCGAGCCGCGCGATCCGCAGCCGCAGCCGAATCGCGCGCATGCGCCGCGCGCGCTCGCGAAGCTCAAGGCGATCTTCCCCGCGCTGAAGGACGCGCAGATCGTCGAGGCCTGGGCCGGCCTGATCGACGTGCTGCCCGACGGCATTCCGGTGATTGATGCACCGGGCACGCCGTCCGGGCTCGCGATTGCGACGGGGTTCTGCGGCCACGGTTTCGCGATGGGGCCGATCGTCGGGCGGCTGCTTGCCGAATGGGTCGACACGGGCGCGCCGTCGCTCGACCTGTCGGCGTTTCGCGCGCAGCGCTTCGTCGACGGCACGATGGTGCGGCCGCGCAGCATGCTGTAACGGACGAATCGACGCGATGACGTCGGCCGGTCGCGGCCGACCCATCGTAGAATCGAGCCCGCATCCTTCAGGAGATTCCCCGTTGGCTTCGCCCTCCGCCCAGCGCCGCTCGTTGCGCTCACGCCTGCGTCGCGCCCGCAATCCGTGGCAGGCGCCGCGTGCACGCACGCTGTTCACGCGTCCCGCGACGTCGCCGCGGCGCACGCTGATGTTCCGTATCGGCGCGGTCGTGCTGCTGTGCACGCTCGCGTTCCTCGTGCTGTATCTCGATCGCGACGGCTTGCGCGATTCGACCAAGAGCACGCCGATGACTGTCGCCGATCTCGTGTACTTCACGATGGTCACGGTCGCGACGGTCGGCTACGGCGACATCGTGCCCGTCACCGCACGGGCGCGTCTCATCGACGCGTTCTTCATCGTGCCGATCCGCATCGTCATCTGGTTCATTTTCCTGGGCACGGCTTATCAGTTCGTGATCCAGCGCGTCGTCGAGGAATTCCGCATGAAACGCCTGCAAAAGCAATTGTCCGATCACATCGTTGTATGCGGTTATGGCCTGTCCGGCTCGATCGCGGTGCGCGAGCTGCTCGAGAGCGGCGTCGATCCGGCGACGCTCATCGTGATCGATTCGCAGCAGCAGGCGATCGAGGCCGCGACGTCGCTCGGCGTGGCGGGATTGCTCGGCGATCCCGCGCACGAGGATCTGCTGCAGCAGGCGCAGGTGCGTGAGGCGAAGGCCGTGATCATTTCGGTGACCGATGATCCGACCGCGATCCTGCTCACGTTGTCGGTGCGCAGCATCGCGCCCGATACGAAGATCGTCGTGCGGATCCAGGAGAACCTGTACCAGCGGCAACTTCGGCAGGCGGGCGCCGACGTGATCGTGTCGTCGACGAAGATCGGCGCGCTGCTGCTCGCGGATGCCGTGCATAGCCGCTACATCGTGCCGTTCGTGAACGACATGCTGTCGACGCGCGGCCGTGCGACGCTGCTGGAGCGCGAGGCGATGCCGCAAGAGGTCGGCTGCATGACGAACGTCGTGCCGGGCGCGATCGTCGTCGGGCTCGATCGATGCGGGAAGATCTTTTCGTTCTACGAGGATCCGCCGTGCCGGATCGAGGCGGGGGACACGCTGGTCGTGATCCAGTCGGCGCGGATTCCCGATCCGGATATTTGAGCATGCTCAGATCGACGTGCACGCGGCGAGTGCGCGCACGTCCGCAACGTGCTCGATATCCATCACCAGCGCCTTGAGCTGATGAACCTTCGCGCGAGGCAACACGATCGACGCGTTGTCTTCGAACTTGCCGATGATTTCCGCCTCGCTCGCCGGATTGGCCTGCGCGCCGCGATTGGCCGCCATCCGATGCTCGAAGATCCGGGCGTCCTTCAGCTTGATCCTGACCCACCCGGGGAATGAACCGGGATAGCCGGTATCGTCGGATTCCGTGAATTTCAGTCTTTGAGCCAGCTTCAGGATGCGGTCGTCCTTGATGGTTTCGTCGCTGAACTCCCTGAGCCCGACCTTGCCCCGGTGCAGCATCACCGACACGACGTAAGGCAGGCTGAACTTGGCCGTGTACGCCGTTTTCGGCACGTAGCGATCTTCCCGCGGGTGGCAAAGCAGCTCGGCCTGCATCGGTGAAATGATGCATTCGATTTCCTCGATGTCATCCAGCGCGAACGGATGCGCCTTGCGGATCTCCTTCACGCAGTCGAGAAACGCCTGCGTGTGATGGCAGCAGGGGTACAGCTTGTACGCGATGTCATTCACTTCCCACGTGGTCCCGAGGTTGGCCACGGCTTTATTCAGGTCGTAGTTGCCTTCCGGCAGAAAGGAATTGAAGAAGCCGTATCGCCCCTCGAACACCGTGTTCGGGCCGGTGACGCCTTCCTCGGCCAGGAGGCTCGCGATGATCCCGCTGTACGCCGCCCAGCCGGGCTGGATCTGCTTGAGCGAGGACTTCGCATTCAGGCACTCGAGAATGCCCGACGCCTGGCTGCCCGCGATGCCCAGCGCATTGCATTGCACGCCGGCGTCCAGGCCGTTCAGCTTGCCGGCGATCAGCACCGCGCCGAAGATCCCGACCAGCGACGTCGCATGGTAGCCCCTCATGTGGAAGACGCCGGGCGCGGCCATGCCGAGCCGTGTCGTCGTTTCGTAGCCGGCGACGACGGCAGTGAGGAAATCCCTTCCGCTGGCTCCGACCGATTCCGCGACGGCGAGGCTCGCGGGCACGACCACCGAGCTGATATGGATCACCGAACCTTGATGCGTGTCGTCGAAGTCGGGGCCGTGGGCTGCGCTCGAATTGATCAGCGCGGCGGCGGCCGCGGAGAACTTGCCCGTGCCGCCGATGATCGACGATTCCGGGTGCGTGCCGATTCGCGCCATGGTTCGCTTGACCGCCTGCGCGGTGTCGTCTTGCGATGCGGCGAGGCAGATGCCGATCGTGTCGAGCACGTGCAGCCTGGCGTTGGCCAGTGCGTCGGCAGGGATGTCGGAGAAATCGAGGTTCCGGGAGAACTGGATGAGTTGTTCGGAGAGGGTCATGTCAGATAGGTCGCAGTGTCGCTCGCATTACGCGGTTGTCTGAATGTCGGGGTTCGCGGGTCGATGCGTCGAACGGGTCAACGCGTGTGCGTCCCGCTCGTTTCGCGGCGCGGCAACGCGTCTTCGCGGATCATGGCGGCCGCTTTCTCGCCGATCATGATGCAGGGCGCGTTGGTGTTGCCGGCGTTGATCGTCGGCATGATTGCGCCGTCGGCGACGCGCAGGCGCTGCACGCCGTGAACCCGTAGCCGCGGGTCGACGACCGCCATCGCATCCACGCCCATCTTGCAGGTTCCGACCTGATGCCAGCCGCAATTGCCGATGGTCTTGAGATGCTCGAGCAGGCGTTCATCGGTGGTGGCGCCGGGGCCCGGTGAAATTTCTTCGACGACGCGCTCGGCCATCGGTCGGGCAGCCATGATTTCGCGCATCCGGCGCACGCCGCGCAGCGTGCGGATCGCGTCGTCCGGTGCCGCCAGGTAGTTGGGCTGGAACACGGGCGCTTCCAGCGGATCGGGCGAGGCGAGGTCGACCCAGCCGCGCGACGCCGGATTGAGCAGCACCACGCCGGCACTGAGGCCCGGGAAGCGGTCGACGATGACCGCGCCCTTCGGATGGAACGTGTAGGACAGGGGCCGCAGCACCAGTTGAAGATCCGGTTGCCCGAGATCGGCGGAACTGCGCACGAAGGCCGCGCCTTGCGATGCGGAGATCGCCAGGACGCCGGTACGCGTCAGCAGATAGCGCGCGCCTTCGACATATTTGCGCAGCCCGGAAAGGCGCTGGTTATACGAGCTTCCCGGCGTGACTTTCCAGATCATCGGCGCAAACCAGTGGTCCTGGAGGTTTTGTCCCACGCCCGGCAGGTCCACGCGCGTGTCGATGCCCTTGGCCTGCAGTTTCGCGCCGTCGCCGATGCCGGACAGCATCAGCAGGTGAGGCGAATTGAGCGAGCCTGCCGAGATCACGATTTCCCGCGCCGCCTCGATGATTCGCCGCTCGCCGTTCTGCAGGATCTCGATGCCGGTCGCGACGTTGCCCTGCATCACCACGCGCAGGACGCGCGCATTGCCGAGGACCGTCAGGTTGCGGCGCTGCAGGTGAGGCTCGATGAAGGCGTTGAAGGACGTCTCGCGGCGTCCGTCGCGAATCGTGTGCTGCTGAAAGTCGACGCCCTCGTAAGGCGGCGCATTGAGGTCCTTGATATGGGGAATGCCGATACTGTCGGCGGCGCGGATGAAATCCTCGATCGCGGGGCTGCGGGTGACGGGATCGGACACCCGCAGCGGGCCGTCCGCGCCGTGATGCTCGCTGGCGCCCCGCGCATTGGACTCGGAACGCTTGAAGTAGGGCAGGACGTCTTCCCATCCCCAGCCGTCGTTGCCGAGGCTTTTCCAGCGTTCGTAATCCAGCGGATTGCCGCGGATATAAACCATGCCGTTGACGGCGCTGGTGCCGCCCATCGTGCGCCCGCGCGGCCAGTAGATCTTGCGGTCGTGAATCTGCGGGCCGGCTTCGGTGAAATACGACCAGTTGTAGCGCTTTTCCAGAAACAACCGCCCCATGCCCGCCGGCGAGCGAATCCAGAAATTGTCGGCCGGCCCGCCGGCCTCGATCAGCAGCACCCGGTTCTGCGGATCCTCCGACAGGCGGCTGGCAACCGGGCAGCCCGCCGAACCGGCGCCCACGACGATGTAGTCATACATTTCCATGCGCGTTTTCCTTGTGCCCGGGAAGGGCGTCATCTCCCGCGGCGGCTTCAGCTCGACAGTTGTTCTGCATAACTGACCGGTATGCCGATCGACTTGATTTCGACATAGCCATCGAAACCTTCGATGCCGGCCTCGCGGCCGATCCCGGACTTCTTCCTTCCGCCGAGCGGCGAGTGATAGCCCGCGCTGGCGCCGTTGATGTCGATTGCACCGGTCCTGACGCGTCTCGCGACGTTCACCGCCCGCTCGGTGTCGGCGGAAAACACAGCGCCGTGCAGCCCGTACGCCGAGTGGTTGGCGATCGCCACGGCTTCGTCGTCGGTGTCGAAGGACAGGATCGAGATCACCGGGCCGAAGATTTCTTCCTGCGCGATCACCGCATCCTGGTCGACGTCGGCGAAGATCGTGGGCTCCACGAACCAGCCGCGCGTGAGCCCCTTCGGCCGGCCACCGCCGAGCACGAGCCGGGCTTCCTGTTTGCCTTTCGCGATATAGCGTTCAACCCGGTCGCGTTGGCGGGCACTGACGAGCGGCCCGATCTGGGTCAGCGGGTCGAACGGATCGCCGACCGGCATCGAGCGGACCATCTCGACGAACGCGTCGATCAGTTCGTCCTTGCGGTGTTTCGAGACGAGCAGGCGCGTCTTGTTGCTGCACACCTGGCCCGAGTTGCGCAGCGAGCCCATCCGCAGCGACTCCACCGCCTTGCCGATATCGGCATCGTCGAGCACGATGGCGGCCGATTTGCCGCCCAATTCGAGCGTGACGCGCCTGATCTCGTTTCCGCACAATGCGCCGAGGCGCTGGCCGGCGGCGCTGGAACCCGTGAACGAAACCTTGTCGACCTCCGGATGCATGCAGAGGTACTCGCTGACCTCGCGGTCGGCAGGGAGAACGTTCAGTACGCCCTTCGGCAAGCCGGCCTTCTCCGCGAGTTCGGCCAGCAGATAGGCGTCGAGCGGCGTTTCGGGCGCGGGCTTGAGGATGACCGTGTTCCCGGCCAGCAGCGCAGGGGCGAGTTTCAGGACCGCTATCTGCAGCGGCGCGTTCCATGGCACGACAGCGGCAACGACGCCGAGCGGTTCGCGTAACACGAGGCCGTTGCCGGTCGCGGTGAGGCGGACCTGCGAAAACGGATAGTGCGGCGCCACCTCCAGGAACATGCCCAGCATGCTGACGGGCCCGCCTGCCTGCATCCATCGCGAGATCGAGATCGGGCAACCCATCTCCTCGGTGACGAGGTGCGCGATCAGGCTTTCGTACTCGATCAGCAACTCGCGCAACCGGGCCATCACGTCCATGCGCTGGTGCAGCGACAGGCGCGGCCACGGGCCATGGTCGAATGCATGGCGGGCAGCGGCCACGGCGGCATCCGCGTCCACTTTCGACGCGGAGATGACGCTGGCCATCTTCTCTTCGGTCAACGGGGACACGAGATCGACGAAGTGCGTGGAGTCGGGTTTGACCCATTCTCCACCGATGTACAGCCGGTCGTTTCGGCCTTCCCAGATCATGATTGTTCTCCGCCCGTCGCGCTCAGCCCTTGATGTACTGGTCGAAGTTGTCGCCGAAGCTTGCACCTGCGCCGAGCGGTTCGGCGCGAACGACGGCGGCCAGCAGCGTGGCCGGCTGGCCGCCGGTTTCGCGCCAGCTGTGCTTGACTCCGCGATCGACGATCAGGTCGCCCGCCTTGAGCTCCACGCTGCCCGTTTCGAGTTCGAGGAGAACCTTGCCGCTCAGGACAACGACATAATCGATCGTGTCGGTCGTATGCCAGGCGGACGGCGCATCGGACGAGGACGGAGAAAACAGCAGGAAGAACGTCGAGCTGGAAAAAGTGTCCGTGCCGAACGGTGCCGCCGCCTCGTCGTTGCCGGCGTTGCTGACCGGATAGCCGTCCGTTTTCCAGATCACGGCCGGAACGCCCTGACATTCGGGAATCTGGTTCAGCGTCTTGTCGGAAACCACGCAGGACTTGCCTTCGTTGTCGAGGCCCGTGACGATGCGGCGATGGGTGAATGCCATTGTTTTCTCCTGATGCGCAGCGAAGATTGCCGATCGTCGATCGATCGGTTTCGGGAATCCGGAACGGACAGGAGAAGGCTATCGGGTGGGGCCGTGCATGTCTGCTACCTGCCGAGGGGGCGCACTTACCCTAGGTCGTCGTTCGTATCGTTGCTGCGTGACCGGTTTCGTCGAGCCGGATGCGGCGCAATTTGCCTGCCTGACGTCCCGGCGAACGCGCGGCTATCGTGAAACGGCGCGCGACGTGACGCCTCGATCGGCGTGCCGGAATGCTATTCTTTTCGCAAAGACAGCATTCGAACGATTCATGGAGACAGACGTGCGTACCAAGGTAGAAAGGTCGCCTGCTTCATCGATGGCGACGGACTGGCGATGGAGCAGCGGCTTCCAGTGGGACAGCCTGCTCGCATCATTCGGGCGTCCGACATTCGAAGTCGAGGTGACGCGGCTGCTGGTCGAGGCGCTGGGTGTCGACCAGGTGCATATCTTTCGCGGCACGGTCGACGAACCGCAGATCGTTGCATCCATTTGCGCGAGCGGCACCGGACGAGCCGAGCAGCAGAGCGGAATCTATATCGACCAGAAGGTGTGGCGCTTCGATTCCGAGTTTTCCCGCTACGACCATGACATCGAGCACGGCCCGGCCGTCTTTCGCTTCGATACCGTACGCACCAAGAGCCAGGAAATGCGGGATTTCTACGAGTTCGTGGACGTGGGCGAGCGGGTCGTCGCGATTGGCGACAGTCCTTCCGGGAGGCTCTATCTGGCTGGCATCCGGTCGCGAGCACGCGGATGCTTCACGGCGGACGAGGAGAACCGGTTGCGCCTGCTCGGCGAGATGGCCTTTCCGATGGTGGCGCGGCATTACGCGTTGCAACGGGAGAAGCAGGCGATGTCCAGGGCGCTGACGTCACTGCCCATCATCGAACGGTGCCTGTCGTTGTGTCGCGAGAATTTTTCGAAGCGGGAAGGCCAGGTGGCCGCGCGCATGCTCTACGGCCTGTCGACGGAAGGCATCGCACTGGACCTGGGCATCAGTGCCGATACGGTCGTGTGCTATCGGCGCCGCTTCTATCAGCGTTTCGGCATCGGCTGTTTTCGCGACCTGGTCATCTGGTACATGGACCTGTATGGCGCGGTGGGGCATTACCTGGAACCGAACTAGGCATGCCGTTCTTTTCCGGCGGGCCATCGGCCCGTACCACCGAACGGCGAATCGATCGGCGCGGGAACGCCGAACGGATTCGCCACGGCGCGTGTATCGGTCAGGGCTTGCGGTAGTACTTCGGATAGTACTGGGCGACGACCGGCGTCGATTCCGCCCACGTTCGGCAACGGTTGATGAAAAATGGCGGTGCATCGTTGCCGAACGTCGTGTCGACCTGGTCGGGCGTGAACTGCAACTGATACGCGAAGATCGTCTGGTAGGCGGTCGTCGCCATCGACAGGATCAGGTCTCTCAGGTGCGTGCAACTCCGCACACCGCCGAGGGTGTCGTCAACGGCACGCCGGAAACCGCGCGTCAGCGATTTTCCGACGAGGCCCTGCGTGGGATCGTTCGCGCCCGGGCAATACGCGAACGGCGTCGCGGGCATCGACGTGGCCACTTCGTGAATCTTCAGGTCGTTGTCGACGGTCAGTCTTGCGCACATGTTGTGATACGGCGTGCCGGCGGGCAGCGTGCCGCGCTCGCGATCCACACTGTCGTAACCCTTCTCGTCGACGATCTCTCCTTCGATGTCCCACAGGCCGTCGTCGCGTAGAAAACCTCGGGTAATGACGCGCCGCTCGTGCAACATCTGTCGTGGTTGGGGAGGAGGCAGCTTCATTTCGTCATTTCCTTCGGAGCGGAGCGGGGGCGTCGCGTTGAACGGCATCGATGGTTGGGGGAACGGCGATCGCGGTGCACATGCGACCGCGGCGTGGCAGGGGGCGAAGCTGCGGTGGTGAATCGACATCGCGACCGGTGCGGCGCTTCGTGCCGCAGGTGCGATTTTAACCTACCTTCCGTTAGGCTGGATTGCCGCGGAAGATCGAGCGGAATGGATGTGCCGGCCAGCGGCTATGGCCGCTTTGCCTTCATCGAAACCTCCGTGTGCGCATGACTCCGGCGTTTCAGCGGGATCGGGAAATCAAATCGAAAAGAGCGGCCGGCATGCCTGCAGGCAGAGGTCGGCCGCTCGCGCCGTCAGAGCGTCGTATAGCCACCGTCGACTACCAGTTCCGAACCCGTCACGTAGGACGACTCGTCGCTTGCAAGGAAGAGCACGACGTTCGCGACTTCCTCGGGCTTGCCCGGGCGGGACAGCGGAATCCTGGACAGCACGGCCTTGACGATCTCGGGATCCTCGAACAGATACGCGCTCTGCGGGGTATGGATCAGGCCCGGGTGCACGGAATTCACACGAATGCCGAACGCCGCGAGATCGACGGCGGCACCTTTCGACAGGAGGCGGTTCGCCCCTTTCGATGCGCCGTAGCCAGGATGCAGGTTGGGGAAACAGATCATCCCGGCGATCGACGACATGTTCACGATCGATCCACCGCCGGCCTTCTTCATGTGGGGCAGCACCGCCTTGATGCCCAGGAACTGGCCATTGAGGTTCAGCGCGATCAGCTGGCTTAGCCCGTCGAGGGTGGCTTGGTCCCAGGTCTCCGGGGTCCCGGGCAATCCCGCGTTGTTCACGAGGACGTTCACTTGCCCCCATTGCGTCAGCGTCTTGTCGACGGCCGCCTGCCAGTCGCCTTCCTGCGTGACGTCCAGCCGGGCGTGATCTGCGGTCAGGCCTTGCTCCCGAATCTCCGCCGCAACCTGCGCGGCTCCATCCTCGCGGAGATCCGTGACCAGGACATTCGCACCTTCCAGCGCGAGGCGTCGCGCGCTGGCGGCGCCCATGCCGCTGGCAGCGCCGGTGATGATCACGGTTTTTCCGAGCATTCGATTCATTCAAGTCTCCTGGAAATGTTGTTCTTGACTCTGTTTTTAATGCAGGACTACTTATCGAGAAAGCTGGGCGACTCGAGGAAACTGCCGCAGGTAACGTCCGGTGTGCGTCGTGAGCCGGTGAGTGGCTCAGCCGCGCAATGCCAGTCGTGCAGCGGACTGGACGGTGGCAGCGCAGGGTACGAACACGGACATCGCGTCATGTCCGGGGCAATCGAGTGCTTGTGCAGCGTATCCGCATCGAGTCGCCCCGTAAATTCGCATTTTTAGAATTGTCGCTTCGACGAGCCCGAATCGCTGCATGTCGCAGTCGATTTGTTCCGGGCGATGGAATCGGATTGCCGAATCGCGATCGCCATGGGGGGCGTGGATGTCGGCGCGCAGCGCAGAAGCGGACCGCGACCGCGTTACGTGTCGTGCGACTGGGCCGACAGCGCGCCGGCCACGTCCCGACGTTCTTCGGATGGCGTGGACTGGCGCCGATATTGCAGCGGGGAACAGGACATCGTCCGCTTGAACGCGGTGCTGAACGCGCTTTCGGATTCGTAGCCGAGCGAAAAGGCGATCGACGAGACGCTCTGCTCGCCGTCGCGCAGGAGATTCGCGGCCGTCAGCATGCGCCATCGCGTGACATAGCCGATGGCCGTCCCGCCTTCGAGCTCCTTGAACCGTTGCGCGAAACCCGAACGCGACATCCCGGCGATCTTCGCCAGTTCCGCCAGCGTCCAGGGATGGGCCGGATCGGCATGGATCGCGCGAATGGCCGCACCGATCTGCCGGTCGGACAGCGCCAGGAACCAGCCGGGAGACAGGCTGGTCGAGGTTTCGAGGTGGAGCCGCAGTACCTGCACCAGCATGCAGTGAACGAGGTGCGTGGCCATCAGCGCGGAACCCGGCCGTTCCTGGCGGACTTCCTCGGCAAGCTGCTCCAGCGACCAGCGCAGCACTTCCGCATGACCCGTTGCGCTCGGGACATTGACGATCGCCGGCAGCGTGTCGAACAGCGGCGCGGCGTGGCTTGCGGAAACGTCGAAGCGGCCGCTGATCAGCAGCACCTCGCCGCCGCCGTTCCAGACCGCCACGCCGTCGCGGGCCGCGGCATCCATGACCGGCTGGCAGTCGGCGGGCGGCAACGCGGGATCGGACGCGAGCACGAACCGTCGGCCGCTGTTCAGCAGGAAGCAGTCGCCCGGGTTGAACCGGACGGGTTCGGCAAGGTCGTCGACGATGCCCCAGCAACTGCCGCGGACCACGGCGGTGAACTTGATGCCCGGATTGGCCGGAAACGAAAAGGACCAGTCTCCCGCCGCATCGAGCGATGCGTAGAACTGGCTGCGCGGCTTCAGGAGCGTGAGTACGTCTGACAAGGGATCCATCGAGGGCGTCCTGGACGATCTACAAAGAATGACAGACTTTATCGTATGGAGTGTCCAGGGTTCAACCGCTAATCTTGAGGGCGTCGAAGGAGGCGGCGTGCCGATCTCCTTCATGTCCCTGGAGCGCCGGGCTTGCGGCCCGGATTGGCATTCGGCAGTCGTTGCACGCTCCTTCAGCCCGATGGTGGGCGGACACGGCAAGGAGAAGGTTCATGAGCAAGGTGTGGTTCATTACCGGCGCATCGTCGGGATTCGGGCGGGCGCTGGCGGAAGCGGTGCTGGCCGCCGGCGACAGCGCCGTGCTGGCGGCTCGCCGGGGCGATGCGCTCGACGCGATCGTCGGCCGGCATGGCGATCGTGCGCTGGCGGTATCGATGGACGTGACGAACGCCGACGCGCGGCAGCGGGCCGTTCGTGCGGCGCTGACGCGCTTCGGGCGTGTCGACGTGCTCGCGAACATCGCGGGCCGGGGATCGTGCGGGGCGGCGGAAGAATTTTCGGGCGAGCAGCTTCGCGAACAACTGGAGCTCAACTTCATCGCTCCCGTCGAGCTGACGCGGGAAGTGTTGCCCCATATGCGCGCACGGGGCGCCGGACACATCCTCAACCTGACCAGCATCGCGGGTCTCGCGCCCATTCCGGCCTGCGCGCTCTATTGCGCGGCGAAGTTCGCGCTCGAAGGATGGAGCGAGACACTGCATCAGGAGGTCGGGCCGCTGGGCATCCGCGTGACGATTGTCGAGCCGGGTGGTTTCCGGACGGAATTCAACGGCGCGGCGATCATGCGGCCCGATCGATCCATCGACGCCTACCGGCCGACGGTCGAGCCGATTCTGCAGTTCCTCGAGAGCGAGAGCGGCCGGCAGCCGGGGGACCCGGACAAGGCTGCGCGCCTGATGATCGAAGCGGTCAACAGCGATACGCCGCCGCTGAGACTGATGCTCGGCGCCGATGCGTATCAACTCTGGGAACAGACGGCGGCCGCGCGCGATGCCGATATTTCCGCTTGGCGCGAGAAGGGCGAGGCGACGGCCTACGACGACGCGCAACCGACGCCGATCGGCGGCGCTTGAGCGCGACCGTCCCCATTCATTGAATCAGGAGTGCAAAGGAATCGATATGAGCAAGAATCCAAAAGTCTGGTTGGTCACGGGTGCATCGTCGGGCTTCGGCAAGGCGCTGGCCGAGGCCGTCATCGCCAACGGCGACAGCATTGCCATCACCGCTCGTCGCCTGGATCGGCTGCAAGCCATCGCGCAGGGTCATGAAGACCGCGTGCTCCCGCTGGCCGTGGACGTGACCGACGCCGCCGCGCGCGACAAGGCCGTGGCCGACACGCTCGCGCGCTTCGGTCGCATCGACGTGCTGGCCAACGTCGCCGGGCGAGGGGTGGCCGGCGCTTGCGAGGAGTTCAGCCTCGATCAACTGCGTGAGCAGATGGAACTGAATTTCTTCGCCGCTGCCGAGATGACCCGCGCGGTGCTGCCGCAGATGCGCGCGCAGGGCTCGGGCCATGTGCTCACCGTGAGCAGCATCGCGGGGCTGGTGTCGATGAATGCCGCGGGCCCGTATTGCGCAGCGAAATTCGCGATCGAGGGCTGGACCGAGGCGCTGGCCATCGAGGCCCGACCGCTCGGCATTCACGTCACGCTGGTCGAACCCGGCGCGTTCCGCACCGAGTTCGCGGGCGACGTCAACATGCGGCCCGTGCAGCGCATCGATGCTTACCGGCCCGTGGTCGAGCCGTTCGAAGCCTATCTCGAACACTCCGCCGGCAAGCAGATGGGCGACCCTGCCAAGGCCGCGCGGCGCATGCTGGAAGTCGTCGCGAGCGACGCCCCGCCGGTGCGCCTGATGCTGGGCCGGGATGCGTTTTCGATCTGGGATGCGACCATCGCCAAGCGGATTCAGGACATCGACAGCTGGCGGGCAAGCGGCGAAGACACCGCATTCGACGGTGCCGAGCTGGAGGAAATCCGGCTGTAACGCGGTTGCAGCGGGAAGGAAGAGGGGCCGGTCGATGAAGTCGACCGGCCCCTCTTTCGTCAGGATGACCGGCACCCGCATCCGCGAATCGACCGGGCAGGGTTCAACGCGCTCAGAGCGCCTGCGCGGTGTTCTTCACGGCGCCCGGAATGGCCGTGTCCTCGCCACGTGTGCGCCATACGCCGAGATCGCGGTTGCGCGACGCGACGGCGCCGTCCCACAGCTGGTAAGCATCCTCGCCCAGCATCAGGCGAACCGGCGCGGTGTCGCCCGCCACCATGTCGACCACCACCTGCATGCCCTTGACCGGGTCGCCCATCTGCTGGCCGTTCTGCGTGGTGTAGTACTCGTCCATCCCGGCATCCAGCGGCGCGTAGGCGGCGATCCGCTGTTCGGCCTTCATCGCCGCGCTGCCCGCGAAGCCGGTGCGGAACGCGCCCGGCTCGACCAGCGTCACGCGGATGCCGAACGGCTTGACCTCGTGGTGCAGCGCCTCGGTGAAGCCTTCCAGCGCAAACTTGGACGCGTTGTACAGGCCGCTGCCGGGAAACGCGACCAGGCCGGCAATGCTGGTCAGGTTGAGGATATGGCCCGACTGCCGCGCGCGCATCTGCGGCAGTACTTCGCGCGACAACTCCGCGGCAGCGAAGAAGTTCAGTTCCATCTGGGCGCGAATCTGGGCGGACGTGAATTCCTCGAGCGCGCCGTACGAGCCGGCGCCTGCGATATTGGCCAGCACGTCGATGCGCCCGAATTTCTCGTTCGCGGCCTTGAGCGCGGCGGCGCGTGCGGCGGCGTCGGTCACGTCCAGTTGCAGCGCCAGCGCGCGCTCGCCGTGAGGGGCGGCGATGTCCTGCAGCGACGCCAGGCGGCGGGCGGTCAGCACCGCGCAGTCGCCGGCGGCCAGTACCAATTCGGCGAGTGCTTTGCCGAAACCGGACGATGCGCCGGTGATGAACCAGATCTTGTTCATTTCGATTCCTTGAAAATAGGCGTTGGATCTGTCTTGCGATGGGAGCAAGACGAAATCGGGAGGTTGCTCCGGAAGCGGCCGCGCGCCTGCGTGGTGCGGCCTTGGGCCGGGCCGGCCGGTACAGGTCCGGGTGCGTGCCGATGGGCGCGATGGGACCATCCCGTGTGCCGGCGGGCGCGGTCGTGTCGAATGATTCCGGGGCATTGACGAACGGCATGGCGTGCGCAGACGCACGCTGCCAAGGCAGTCAACGATATTCACTGACGGCCGAACGATCCATGCTTCAACGTCTTTATTTTCTTTTCGATCG
Organism: Burkholderia sp. Ac-20392; assembly: GCF_017104585.1. Lineage (NCBI taxonomy): Bacteria > Pseudomonadati > Pseudomonadota > Betaproteobacteria > Burkholderiales > Burkholderiaceae > Burkholderia > Burkholderia sp. Ac-20392. The sequence goes on along the minus strand of NZ_JAAGPB010000006.1, from coordinate 48,712 downwards.
TACAAGCGTGGCTGCGGGCCTTCTGCCGGACGTGCGGCATTTCTTCTGAACGGCGAGGGCGGTGTGGCGGGTATGTCGGGGTGAACGATCGCGGCGAGTCTGGACGATAACGGCCCGGGGCGGGCGCGATGCGCTTGGTATACTTCGACACCTTCCCGCCTTCGACGTCATTCCTGCATGCCCAGCTCCGATACTTCGACCAAGCGCCAGCCCACTGCCAAACGCACCAGGGGACGCCCGTCCGGCACTGCGCACGTGGGTTTCGATTCGCTGCTGCGATGTGCGCGGCAGCGGTTCGCCAAGCAGGGCTACGCGGCAACCAGCGTGCGGGAGATTGCGGGGCTCGCGGGCGTCGATCCTGCATTGATGGCCCATCATTTCGGATCGAAAGAAGGGCTGTGGACTGCGGTCGTCGACCAGCTGGCCGCGCAGCTGGCACAGCTGATCGAGACGACGAACCAGTTGCGCAACAGCCGGATGTCGCCGATCGAACGGATCAGGCAGGCACTGACACTGCTGACCGACAGCGTGTTCGAAAACCCGGATATCGGCATGTTTCTTTCGACTGCCACCACGGAGCACGGCGAGCGCCTGAACGTACTCGTCGAACGACTGATCAGCCCCTATCGCAACGCACTCATTCCGCTTCTCGAGGATGCAATCGAAGCCGGCAAGATGAAGCCTCACGATCCCGAGTTGTTGCACGCGATGATCGTGAATTCGATCAGCAATACGATCTCCTACGGGCACGTGCTCGAGAAGTTTTCAACGCTGCCGGAGCAACCCGAAAAATTCAAGCAGGGTGTGCTGGAGATCGCCATGGGGCTGCTGCGATAACCCGGCCATTGCGGCGAAGTCCCCGCGATGAGCGTCGCTCTGAGGGTCGCCCGGCCGGCGCGTCATGCTGCCGAGCGGGCAGCGGCTGTCATGCGATATCCGCGGTTGCCTGGTATTGAGCCGGTGCGGGACAGTGCGGTGCGCCCGCCGATTCGTCGAACGTCGCCAGCAGATGGTCGATGAAGGTTCGCACCTTGGCGGGCAAATGGCGACGGCTGGGATAGACGATGCCGAACGTGGGTGCCGGGCCCCAGTGATCCGGAAGGACGCGCTTCAGCGTGCCTTGCTCGAGTTCCCGCTGAACCAGCGCGGGATGGATCAACGCGATTCCTGCGCCCGACAGGACCATCTGCATCAGGAAATCGATGTTGTTGGCCACGACGGCCGGATTGCACGTGATCGTTACGGCGCCGTCGGCACTGTCCAGTTGTAGCTCGGATTTGCCGCGCTGGGGGCCCGAGATCGCGAGGTACGCGTGCTCGGCCAGCTCCGCCGGGTGCGTCGGCTCGCCGCGCCGCTGAAGATAGCCGGGTGAGGCAACGGCGATGAGCGGCGCGCTGAAGACTGACCGTGCGACGAGGCTCGTGCATGACAACGACGCCAGGTCGACGATGCCGGCATCATATCCGTCCGCGACGAGATCGACCGGGCGATCGACCAGCACGGGAACCGGAAGGACTTCCGGATACGAATCGCAATAATCACGCAGGCACGACGACAGGTGCCGCAACGACAGGCCGACGGAGACCGCTACGCGCAGGGTTCCGGACGGCGTTTGCGTGGGCACCGATACCGCATGCTCGACTTCGTCGAGCTTCGCCAGAATGTCGCTGACACGCGTGTAGTACGTCTTCCCGAACTCCGTCAGCGACACGCTCCGCGTTCTGCGGACGAGCAGGCGCCTTTCCAGCTGTTCCTCGAGCCAGTTGACGCGACGGCTGATCATCATTGGAGAGATGCCGAGGCGGGTGGCCGCACGGATAAAGCTCCCGTCGTTCACGACCTGTACGAACGACCGCATCGATTGAAGTTTGTCCATATCCGTTTTCTGGTTCAGGCGCCGTTCCCGTCCCGGGCAGGTCGGGCCTCGCAATCGAGGTGGCCGGTTGGCGCACGGGAGCGGCCGTCTGTGTAGTCCGCAAGCGATATTCAACGAATGATGAATAAAATGATATCGCAAAAATGCCACCGCGTGAAGACTGCCGGTGACCGCCTGTCGCAGGCCTGCATCACCACGATGCTTGAGCGGGTCGAGCGCGCCGGCAGTGCGGGGCGTGGCAGCGCTGTCGACACCGCGGCCCGATTCGACGCTCGGCCCCCGTCCGAGGGGCTCAACCACTGAAACACGCTGACGGCCGGGGCATATGGCACATCGCGCCCGCTATCTGAGCATGGCTTCTAGCGGCTGCCTGCTTTGCCGCGTGCGAGCCGCCTGACGCGGCCACGAGCGTGCCACGGCGTCGCAGGGCGTGACGATCGAACGGTTGACAGCGTCGCGACGGATGCCCTACCATCGCAATAAATCAACAAGTGATGAATAAATTTTGACCATGAGGATTCCGGCCATCGGGGACGGATAGCGCGCAGCGCGCTCAGCTTCCGCCTTCGCACGACAGGCGCCCGGCAACCCGGGTCGCATGCCTGCCACGTCGGGTGGATGTCCCGTCGCATCGCGTGCTCATTCGGATGAGTGAGTCGTTGCGTCGGTCGTGCGTTAACGGGCGGGAGGTTCGGCACCGTTAACGTCCTTTCTTATCGATCAGTACACCTACTGAATGGGTGGGAGTCATGCTGCGCGCAGAAATCGTTGAATCCGGTGTCGCTTGCCGATTCGAGGTTGCGTGCGGTGGATCGTATGCACGTCGCGATGGCGGATGCGCCGAGCAGGCGTCCATATGGACAGACGAACCGGACTTGTCGTTCAGCCCGGCGCACGGAGGGGCTTCCCCAGTGGCTGCCGGATTCGCAACGTTGAGAGTGAGAAACATGAAACGAACAGTGAGGGATGTTGTATGTACCGGATGATCATTCCCAAGAGAACCGCCTTGCTTGCGACGTGTGTCGTAGTCGGGTCGATGGCTGTCGCCGGATGCCAGAAGAAGGAAGCCGCGGTGGCGGCTGTGCCCGAGGTCGGCGTGGTCACGCTGCAGCCGCAGGAGATCACGCTCAAGTCGTTGTTGCCGGGTCGCGCCAATTCGTGGCGTGTCGCCGAGGTGCGCCCGCAGGTCAACGGCGTGATCAAGCGGCGGCTCTTCGTCGAAGGCGACGATGTCAAGCAGGGCCAGCAGCTCTACCAGATCGACGATGCGCCGTACAAGGCCGCGTACGAGAAGGCGCGCGCCGCGCTGGTCTCGGCGCAGCATCTCGCCGAGCGCAATGAAAAGCTGCTTGCCGACAACGCGGTGAGCCGTCAGCAGTACGACGACTCGGTGTCCTCGTACCGCCAGGCGCAGGCCGACCTCGATACCGCGAAGGTCAACCTGGACTACACGAAGGTCTACGCACCGATCGCCGGGCGCATCGGCCGCTCGCTCGTGACGGAAGGCGCCCTGGTCACGAACGGCCAGGCCCAGTCGATGGCCGTCATCACGCAGCTCGATCCCATCTATGTCGACGTGACGCAGTCGTCGTCCGACATGCTGCGCCTGCGCAAGGAACTTGCCGACGGCCAGTTGCAGACCGTCAGCGCAGGCGCGGCCAGTGTCGGGCTGTTGCTCGAGGACGGCACGTCGTATGCGCACGGCGGCACGCTGAAATTCTCCGAAGTCAGTGTCGACGAAGGCACGGGCTCGGTGACGTTGCGCGCCCAGTTCCCGAACCCGGATCACCAGATCCTGCCGGGCATGTTCGTGCGCACGAAGCTCGACGAGGGCATCAAGCGGGACGCGATCCTGGTGCCGCAGCAGGGCGTCACGCGCGATACGACGGGCACGCCGGTGGCCTGGGTCGTCGGCGCCGACGGCAAGGTGCAACTGAAGCAGCTCGCGGTGGACCGGACGGTCGGCAATACGTGGCTCGTCCGCTCGGGGCTGAATGTGGGCGAACGCGTGGTGACCGAAGGCGTGCAGAAACTGCAGGTCGGCATGAAGGTCGTCGCGGTGCCCGCGACGAACGTCCATGTCGACCTCGGTGACGCGCGCATGGCCGCGCCGTCTACGGCAAACGGCAGCTAGTCGGAGCGCGCATGTCACAGTTCTTTATCAGGCGGCCCATCTTTGCGTGGGTGATCGCCATCGTCATCATGCTGGCCGGTTATCTGGCGATCCGGTCGTTGCCGATCAACCAGTATCCGAACATCGCGGCGCCTGCGGTGTCGATCACGGTCAACTACCCGGGCGCGTCCGCGCAGACGGTTCAGGACACGGTCGTCCAGCCGATCGAGCAGCAGCTCAACGGCCTCGACGGCCTGCGTTACATGTCGTCGGAAAGTAACGCCGACGGCAGCATGACGATCGTCGCGACGTTCGACCAGGGCACCAATCCCGATATCGCGCAGGTCCAGGTGCAGAACAAGCTGTCGCTCGCGACGCCGCTTCTGCCCCAGGAAGTGCAGCAGCAGGGGATTCGCGTCGTCAAGTACCAGATCAACTTCATGATGGTCGCGGCGCTCGTCTCCGAAGACGGAAAAATGTCGAGCGGCGACCTCGGCAACTATCTGGCGTCGAACCTGCAGGATCCGATCCTGCGAACGAAAGGGGTGGGCGACTACCTGCTGATGGGTTCGCAGTACGGGATGCGGATCTGGCTCGACCCGGCGAAGCTCGACAGCTATTCGCTCACGCCGCTCGATGTCACGAATGCGATCCGGTCGCAGAACGTCCAGGTGTCGTCGGGCCAGCTCGGCGGCCTGCCGACGCGGCGCGGCGTGGAGCTGAGCGCGACCGTGATCGGGAAGGTGCGCCTGCGTACCGCCGACGAGTTCAAGCAGATCCTGCTCAAGGTGAATGCCGACGGTTCGCAGGTCAAGCTCGGCGACGTCGCGACCGTGAGCCTCGGGCCGGAGAACTACTCGATCTCGAGCATGTACAACGGCAAGCCGTCGGCCGGTATCGCACTGCGCCTGGCGACCGGCGCGAACCTCCTCGAGACGGTGGAATCCGTCAAGAAGCTGCTCAAGGAGCAGGAAGCGCTGTTGCCGCCGGGCGTGAAGATCGTCGTTCCGTACGATACGTCGCCGGTCGTTCATGCGTCGATTCATGAAGTGGTCAAGACGCTGATCGAAGGCATCATCCTGGTGTTCCTGGTGATGTACCTGTTCCTGCAGAACATCCGCGCGACGCTGATTCCGACGCTGGCGGTGCCGGTCGTGCTGCTGGGTACGTTCGGCGTGCTCTCCGCGTTCGGCTTCACGATCAACACGCTCACCATGTTCGGCATGGTGCTGGCGATCGGCCTGCTGGTCGACGACGCGATCGTCGTGGTGGAGAACGTCGAGCGCGTGATGACCGAGGAAGGGCTGAGCGCGCGGGAAGCGACGAGCAAGTCGATGGGGCAGATCCAGGGTGCGCTGGTCGGCATCGCGATGGTGCTGTCGGCCGTGTTCCTGCCGATGGCGTTCTTCGGTGGATCGACGGGCGTGATCTATCGCCAGTTCTCGATCACGATCGTGTCGGCGATGGCGCTGTCGGTGCTGGTTGCACTGGTGTTCACGCCGGCGTTGTGCGCGACGATGCTCAAGCCGGGCGACGCCGATCATCACGCGAAGAAGGGCTTCTTCGGATGGTTCAACCGCACGTTCGACCGCGGGACCGACCGCTACGAAGGTGCGGTCGCGGCGATCCTGCGCAAGAAGGGGCGCTACATTGTCATCTACCTGCTGATCGTGGTCGGCATGGGCTTCCTGTTCACGCGCATTCCGACGGCCTTCCTGCCGGACGAAGACCAGGGGACGCTGTTCGTTCAGCTCCAGATGCCGAGCAATGCATCGGCGGAACGGACCGAGGACACGCTGGCGAAGGTACGTGACTACCTGTTGAAGGACGAGGGCGATGTCGTCGAATCGGTCTACACCGTGAACGGCTTCAACTTTGCGGGGCGCGGGCAGAGTTCGGCGCTGGCATTCGTCGCGCTCAAGCCGTGGGAACAGCGCAAGGGGAGCGATCCCAGCGTGTTCGGGCTTGCAGAGCGTGCCGGTGCGGCGTTTTCGAAGATCAAGGATGGCGTCGTGATTCCGATCGTGCCGCCGGCGATCATGGAAATGGGCAACTCGCAGGGCTTCGACGTGTATCTCCAGGATCGTACCGGTCAGGGCCACGACGCGTTGATGGCCGCGCGCGACCAGTTCCTGAAACTGGCGCACGAGAATCCGCTGCTGGCCAACGTCCGCCCGAACGGCATGAACGATGAGCCGCAGTTCCACATCGATATCGACGACGAGAAGGCGCGTGCGCTGCAGGTCAGCATCGCCGACATCAACGATACGATGACCGCCGCCTGGGGTTCCCAGTACGTGAACGACTTCGTCGATCGCGGCCGTGTGAAGAAGGTGTACGTCCAGGGCCTGCCGGATGCGCGCGTGGGTCCGGAGGATCTCTACAAATGGTATTTGCGCAACAGCAACGGCCAGATGGTGCCGTTCTCGGCGGTGGCGTCGGGGCACTGGGAATACGGTTCGCCGAAGCTCGAGCGTTACAACGGCATTCCGGCCGTCGAACTGCAGGGCCAGCCGAAAGCCGGCCACAGCTCGGGCGAAGCGATGCAGGAGATCGAGAAGATCGCGGCGCAGCTGCCGAACGGATTCGGTCTGGCGGTCACGGGGCTGTCCTATGAAGAACAGTTGTCGGGTTCGCAGGCGCCGGCGCTCTATGCGCTGTCGATCCTGATCGTGTTCCTCTGTCTTGCCGCGCTGTACGAGAGCTGGTCGGTGCCGTTCTCGGTGCTGATGGTCGTGCCGCTCGGCGTGATCGGCGCCGTGGTCGCCACGCTGGCGCGCGGCCTGACGAACGACGTGTTCTTCCAGGTGGGCCTGCTGACGACGGTCGGCCTGTCCGCGAAGAACGCGATCCTGATCGTCGAGTTCGCGAAAGAGCTGTACGAAAAAGAAGGGATGTCGTTGATGCAGGCGGCTGTTCAGGCGGCACGGCTGCGGCTGCGCCCGATCATCATGACGTCGATGGCGTTCGTGCTCGGCGTGCTGCCGCTCGCGATCTCGAACGGCGCCGGCTCGGGCAGCCAGCACTCGGTCGGTACGGGTGTGGTCGGCGGGATGATGACCGCGACGTTCCTGGCCGTGTTCTACGTGCCGTTGTTCTATGTGCTGGTGACGGGCCTGTTCTCGCGCGGCAAGAAAGGCAAGGCCGACAAGGCCGACGACATGGACAAGGTTGACGAGGTGACCGCATGAAGATCCTGAAACTCGCGGCATTGCCCGCCGCGCTGCTGATGGCGAGCTGCACGATGATCCCAACCTATCATCGTCCGGACCCGTCGGTCGCCGCGCGGTACGCGACGGCCGCGCAGGACCACGCCGGCAGGCCGTCGGCCGCGGAAGTCGGCTGGCGCGACTTCTACACCGACCCGCACCTGCAGACGCTGATCGGCATGGCACTGGAAAACAACCGCGACCTGCGCGTGGCCGTGCTGAACATCGAAGCGGCACGCGCGCAGTACCGGATCCAGCGGGCGGACCTGCTGCCGACGCTGTCGGCCAGCGCGTCCGGGTCGATCCAGCGGCTGCCGTCGGACCTGTCGACGACGGGCCAGGCCGGCGTCACGCGGTCCTACAACGTCGGGGGCGTCGCGTCGTACGAGCTGGACCTGTTCGGCAAGATCCGCAGCCTGACGGAGCAGGCGATGCAGACCTATCTGGCGACCGAGGCCACGCGCCAGGCCACCCGGATCAGCCTGATCGCCGAGGTGGCCACCGCGTGGTTGACGCTGCAGGCCGACCAGGACATCAAGGCGCTGACGGCCGATACGCTCGCCAGCCAGCGGGCGTCGCTGAAGATCGCCGAATCGGGGTACCGGAACGGCACGTCGTCGCTGCTCGATCTGCGTCAGGCAGAGACGACCGCTCGTGCGGCGGAAGCGAATCTCGCGCAGTACGACCGGCAGGTGCGGACCGACATCAACGCGCTGACGCTGCTGGTGGGCGTGCCGCTCGACGATGCGCTGCTGTCGCGCGAATCGTTGACGACGGTTCGTCTCGACGAGGATCTGCCGGCCGGGCTCCCGTCGGACCTGCTTGCGCGGCGGCCGGACATCATGGCGGCCGAGCATCAGCTGATGGCGGCCAACGCGAACATCGGCGCCGCCCGCGCGGCGTTCTTCCCGAGCATTTCGCTGACGGCAAGCGGCGGCACGGCCAGTGCGTCGCTGCGCAACCTGTTCGATCCGGGCAGCGCCGCGTGGTCGTTCGGGCCGACGATCAGCGTGCCGATCTTCGACTACGGGCGCAACAGCGCGAACCTGGAAGTCTCGAAGGTCAATCGCGACATCGAAGTCGCGACGTACCAGAAGGCGGTCCAGACGGCGTTTCGCGAAGTCTCCGATGCGCTCGACGGGCGTGCGACCTGGGGCCAGCAGGAGACGGCCCAGCGCCTGCTGGTGGAGGCGAGCCAGTCGGCGTACCGGTTGTCCGACGTACGCTATCGCGAGGGTGTCGACGGCTACGTGAACGTGCTCGTCAACCAGCGGTCGCTGTACGACGCGCAGCAGAATCTGGTCAAGGTCCGGCTGGCGAGGATGTCGAACACGGTCGACCTCTACCGCGCATTGGGCGGCGGCTGGCAGGACCGGACGGTGAAAGCCGACGCGTCGGCCGGGCAGGCCGCGCATCCGCCGGGTTGACCCGTGCGCTGACGTGAAGCAGGACACCGCAACGGGCCCGGCCCGTTCGGTGATTCAGGATGCGTGCCCCGACACCCGGGGCGCGCAATCGCATGCCCTTGCCGGGCCGCTGCGATGTGACACGCGAGCCATCCGGACCCGGATGGACGTTCGGAAACGTTATGGTGAAACGAACCCGTGAACAGGCACAGGCGACACGGGCCATCATCGTCGAGTCGGCACAGGGCGTGTTCTTCGATCATGGCTTCGCGCATGCGTCGCTCGAGGAAATCGCCCGCCGGGCCGGCGTCACGCGCGGGGCCGTGTACTGGCACTTCGCGAGCAAGCTCGAGGTGCTCGATGCCATCTTCGCCGATGCGGCGATCCCGCTGGATCCTTTCCTGATTGCATCGCGACACGATGCCGAGCATGAGCTCGACGCGCTGATCGATGCACTCGGTGCGTGCTGGCGGATGGCGACGCGCTCGAAGTTGTCGCGCCGGCTGTACACGCTGTCGTACACGCGATGTGAAAACGCGAAGGAAACGGCGGATTTCTGCGAACGGGTCTGCCAGGCTGCGTACGCGGCGGAACAGCGCATCGATGCGTGGTTGCGTCGTGCGATATCGGCCGGGCAGCTGGCGAGCGAGCATGAACCGGCGGTGATCGCCAGCGTGGTTCACGCGACGTTGAGCGGATTGCTGCACCGCGAATTGACGCGGCCAGGATGCCGCAATCCGGACCGGGTTGAAGTGACCGAGGTCGTCCGCACCCTGATTCAAGGATGAAGGTATCGGGCGCTCGACGCATGGCGTGGCGCCGCGATCCATGAGTGCTGTCATGAATCCCGTACCGAAAGAGCTTGAAATCGCGAAAGAACGAGCCCGTGAAATGGCACCAGGCACGTCTGGTTCGCATTTCGTCCTGCCGGAAAGGCGCCACCGTGGCATGTCCATCGTGCCATTGCTGTCGGCTGCCGATTCGTTGCAGTCCAGGTGCATCGACCGGCGCGTCGAGCAGGCGCTCGGCATTACGAAGTCGCAGGCGTCGATCCTGCACGTGCTCGATGACGAAGCGTCGCTGACGGCCGGCGAACTGGCCGATGCCTGCGGCATTGCCGGCAGCGCGGTGACGCGTCTGGTGGACCGGCTGGAGGCGCAGTATCTCGTGGTGCGGACGCAAAAGGAGGACGATCGCCGCGTCGTCTACTTGTCGCTCACGTGTGACGGGCGCCGGATCGCGGCTGCGTGGCGCGACCTGCAAGACGAGATCCAGTGCGAACTGCGCGCCTTCGCGAGCGACGACGAGCTTCGATTGCTGGGCAATTTGCTGTCGCGCATGCTCGGCAATGCAGCACGAGGCGATGCGACCGGATGAATGGCAAGGCCGGTTCATCGGTACGTGCCGAAAGGCGGCCTTCGTCCAATCCTCCCTGGTAACTGGTCGGCAATGCCGCCGTTCGCCGAATTCCGGTCGGCCCGGGTCGCGCCGTCGGTCGGCCCCGGGAACGGCCGCAGCGGCGGCCCCGGGTCGGACAGGCAGGCTTCGTCGCGTTGCGTGGCCGGCTGCTCGACGTGTATCCGACGCGCGACCTGCAAACGGCGATCGATGCAGGGCGCCTGCGGGTCGGCCACGTGATGGTCGCCCGGGATATCGCGCTCGGGGCGATCATGTACGGGATCGAAACCCTGCTGTCGGGGGGCGGGCCCGAAGACAATCGGCATCACGCTGGCGCAAAGGGGCCCGCCTTCACGACGGCTCGCCCGGGTGGCCGAGCGCGCTTGAACCCGTCATCCCCGATCAGGGGAATCCATGCTCCCAAACTACCCGAACGGGTAGCTGCCACCCGTCCCCCCCATACCTACACTCCTTTTCCAGAAACAACGCGACTGAACGGCGGCGATACCGCCGGGTCGTGACTCCCGCGCAAAAACAGGTGCACGGGACGTGATTTGTTTCGTCCTGCTTCCGATTGGCGCATGCGCGTCGACGGCAATCCTGTCGATCAACGTGCACGGACGGTCGGACTCCGCCGCGTGACGACCGGGCCCGGGCAAGCCGCGGCATCCGGTCCGGCGGACATTCGCAACAGCGAAGCACAGGTATCCAACAAACAGAGACTAGAACAGGAGACATTCCCGATGACGATCATCCCGTCCCGCAAACGTTTCGCGTCCGTTGCCGGCGTGCTGCTGGCCACGGCCGGCTTGCCCGTGCATGCGCAAAGCAGTGTCACGCTCTACGGTGTCGTCGATGCCGGCATCCTCTATACGAGCAAGGCGATCGATCCGAAGACCGGGCTGAATGCCGGGCATCAGGTATCGATGGTCACCGGCGGGATGACGCCGTCGTTGTTCGGCCTGAAAGGCACCGAGGATCTCGGCGGCGGCGTGAAGGCGCTCTTCACGCTCGAAAGCGGCATCGACGTGTCGAACGGCGGCTATGCGGACTCGAACGGCAACCTGTTCGGCCGGCAGGCGTGGGTGGGGATCGAGAGCCGCTACGGCACGGTGAAGGCCGGCGTCCAGTTCTCGCCGTTCGTGCTGTCGTTGATCGCCACCGACGCGCGCAGCGTGTCGTACTTCGGCAGCGGCGTGCCGATCTATGTCGGCGGCGTGCTCGTGACGGGGATCTTCAACGCGAATGCGATTTCGTACACGAGCCCGGTGGTGGCGGGCTTGCAGGGCAGCGCGATGCTTGCGCTCGGCGGCAAGGCCGGCGATTTCCAGGCGGGCCGCCAGTATTCGGCGAGCCTGAATTACACGTATGGGCCGTTGCTCGTCAGTGCCGCGATGTACAACGGCAACTCGGGCGGCACGGCCGCATCGACGCCGGTGCCGAGCACGGTGCCGTTTACCGGGCGCACGCTCGGCGCGAGCTATCAGTACGACGCGCTCACGGTGAAAGCCGCGTACGTCAATTACAAGATCGCGGGCTCGTTCGACAGCCGCGTCTACGGCGGCGGCGCCGCCTATCAGTTCACGCCGGTCGTGAGCGCGGACGCCGGCGTCTGGTACACGAGCGATGGCAACGACACGAACAATCACTCGATCCTCGCTGCGGCAGGGCTGACCTACAGCCTGTCGAAGGCGACGTTGCTGTACGGGCAGCTCGGCTATGTGAACAACCACGGCAAGATGAATACGGGGCTGTCGACGAACGGTGCGCTGTACGGCGCGAACGGGTCGACGTTCGGCACCGTGATCGGCATGCGCCACCTGTTCTGACGACGGGGTTCCCAGGTTTCGACAGGAGGGTGACATGCAGATCGAGATAGGTTTCGAGCAACGGCACGTGTTCGTCTTCGGCGGCACGACCGGCATCAACTTCGGCATCGCGCAAGCATTCGCGCGATGCGGCGCGGCTGTCAGCGTGGCGAGCCGCAAACGCGAGAACGTCGACGCTGCGGTGAAGACACTGCGCACGACCCATGCGTCGGTGTACGGCGCATGCGCCGACGTCCGCGATTTCGACGCGGTGGGCGCCGCGCTCGGCGATGCGGTGCGCGAATTCGGCCCGATCGACGTGCTGATATCCGGCGCGGCGGGCAATTTCCTGTGCGACGCGAACGCGATGTCGGCGAACGGCTTCCGCACGGTCATCGATATCGACCTGATCGGCTCGTTCAACGTGATGCGGCAGGCCTATCCGCATCTGCGCAAGCCGGGCGCGTCGATCATCAGCATCACCGCACCGCAGGCGACGGTGCCGATGCGCCATCAGGCACACGCGTCCGCGGCGAAAGCCGGCATCGACCAGCTCACCCGCGTGCTCGCGCTGGAATGGGGCGCCGACGGCGTGCGCGTCAACGCGATCTCGCCGGGCCCGATCGACGGTACGGAAGGCTTTCGCAAGCTGATCGCCCGCACCGACGACGAACTCGCGCTGGCCGAATCGGCCGTGCCGCTGCGCCGGTTTGGCTCGACCGACGACATTGCGAACCTCGCGCTGTTCCTCGCGTCGCCGTATGCGTCGTACGTGTCCGGCGCCGTGATTCCGTGTGACGGCGGCGGCGCGATCGACAGCGTGAAGCCGGCGATCGAACGGGCGGGCGCGAACGCGTCGGCCGGCGCCTGACGCGCGGATGCGACCGATACGGGCAATCCATACCCGATAACTACCCGGACGGGTGGCGGCGGCCGACAGGCCGCTGCCTACACTGATTCCACGACGAACATAACCAGACAGGAGACGACGTGCATTCCCTTCCTTTTCCGACGCCGCACCGTTGCATGACGGAGCCGCGCGCGCCCATCGACCTGCGCCGTGCCGCACGGGCACGGCGGCCGGGCCGCGCCTGAACCGGCCGATCACGAAGCGAGAGAGCTCATGACAATCCCAACCGATTCGATCCAGCACGCGGCATCGGGCACGTCCGGCACACGGACCGCGCGACATCGCCTGATCAACATCGACAACGGCGGCACGCTGACCGACATCTGCGTGATGGACGGCGACAACGTGATCCGCACGAAGACGCTGACCACGCCGCACGACCTGTCGCAATGCCTGTTCGACGGGCTGCGCAAGGCGTCCGTGGCGATCTACGGCAACGAAGACCTGGAGGCGCTGCTGTTGTCGACGGCCGCGATCCGCTATTCGACGACCCAGGGGACGAACGCACTCGTCGAGCGCAAGGGGCCGCGGCTCGGGCTCGTGGTCGGCGGGACGCTGTCGGCCGCGCAGGTGCGCGAAGCCGACGGCGCCGCCGACCTGTTCGACGCGGTGATCGGCAGCCGCGCAGTCACGCTGTCCGGCGCTTCGCCCGAAGCCGACGTGGTTCGCGCGGTCGGTGAACTCGCGGCGTCGGGGGCCAACCGGCTCGTGGTGGCGATCGGCGGCCCGGGCCGCGTCGAATTCGAACAGCGCCTGAAGCGCAAGCTGCTGCGCAGCTTTCCGCCGCACCTGCTCGGCGCGCTGCCGATCCTGTATGCACACGAAATTGCCGACGACGCGAGCGACGTGCGCCGCACGTGGACCGCACTGTTCAACGCGTTCCTGCATCCGGCGATGGAGCGCTTTCTCTACAGCGCCGAACAGAAGCTGCGCGATGCGCGCGCGCAGAGCCCGCTGCTCGTGTTCCGCAACGACGGCTATGCAGGGCGCGTCGCGAAGACGATCGCGCTGAAGACCTACAGTTCCGGCCCGCGCGGCGGGATGGAGGGCGCGCGCGTGCTGGCCCGGCACTACGGGCTGACGCATCTGCTGTCGATGGACATCGGCGGAACGACGACCGACATCGGCGTGGTCGACGAACGCGGCGTGCGCGCGGAACGGCACGGCAACGTCGAAGGCGTCGCGACGTCGTTCGCGTTGTGCGACGTGGTGAGTGCGGGCGTCGGCGGCAGCTCGATCATCCGCGTGGAAGGCGAACGCATCGCGGTAGGGCCGGAAAGTGTCGGCAGCGCGCCGGGGCCGGCCTGTTTCGGCCTGGGCGGCACGCAGGCGACGATCACCGATGCGTTCACGCTGTCGGGCCTGCTCGATCCCGCGTCGTTCTTCGGCGGCAAGCTGCAGCTCGACAAGGCGCGCGCCCGCCAGGCGATTCATGCGCATGTGGCCGATCCGCTGAAGATGGGCGACCTGGAAGCGCTCGCCGCGATGGAAGCCGCGTGGGTGAAGAAAGTCGCCGACAGCCTCACCGCCTATGCGTCGATCCGGCCCGACACGACGCTTGCCGCGTTCGGCGGCGCGGGGGCGCTCGTCGCGTGCCGCGTCGCGGAGGCGATCGGCGTGAAGCGGGTGTTGATTCCGGGGCTGGCGGCCGTGTTTTCCGCGTACGGAATCAGCTTTTCGGATGTCGGGCACAGCTTCTCGGCGCCGCTTGCCGAAGCGACCGACGGCGCACTCGCTGCCGCGATGGACACGCTGTTCACGCAGGCGTCGCGTGCGATGTTCGGTGAAGACGCGGCGATCGACGACTGCCGGTTGGTCTATACGGTCGAAGCGACCGACGCCAGCGGCCGGAGTAGCGAGCACGCGGTGACCGGCACGACGCTGCCGGCCGGGCTTGCAACGGATGCGACGCTGTCCGTGTCGCTGACCGCGATCAAGCGCATGCCGCAAGCGACGCTGGACGGCCGCTTCGGCGAGACCGGCCACCAGCCCGCCGTTGCGCACGGCACGCGGCGCGTCGTGGTCGATGGCCGCGAAGCCGAACTGCCGCTGTACCGCGTCGAGGATCAGCCGAAGGGCGTCGCGGTACGCGCGGCCGGCCCGGCGGTGCTCGAGGAAGCGTTCTTCACGGGGCGCATCGACGCCGGCTGGCATTTCGACATCAATTCCGCCGGAGACATCCTGCTCAGCAGCGGCACGGAGAACGAATAATGAAAGTCCTGATTACCGAAACCCTGCGCATCGATCTCGGCACGGAACAATGGGAATGCCGGCGCTGCGGTCATGCGCACGGCAGCGCGCGCGACAACTACAAGCGCGGCCTGCTCGTCCACGATCGCGATCCGCGCGAGATCCACAAGCCGCTGCTCGATCCGAACCGCTACGCGCGCACTTATTCGCCGGACCCGGACTGGTGCCGGATTCTCGAATACTACTGCCCGGAATGCGGCGTGCTCGTCGAAGCCGAATACCTGCCGCCCGGCCATCCGCCGCTGCACGACATCGATCTCGACATCGACGCGTTGAAGCTGCAATGGAAGGATCGCGAGGAGATGACGGAGCCCGCGCAGGCGCCCGATCTTGCACTCGAACGCGTGAAGCTGCAGCGCGCGCTGCATGCGGCCGCCCATCATCGCCACGCAGTCGGTGCCGGCACCGACGCGTCGTCCACTTGAGCCACGGGGAGATTCGATCATGAAACGTGTTTCCGTCGACATTGGCGGCACCTTCACCGATTGCTTCGTGGCATGGGGCGATCATTGCGTCGAGGGCAAGTCGCTCACGACGCACCACAATCTGGCGGTCGGCTTCAACGATTCGCTGGCCGACGCCTGCCGCCAGCTCGAACTGACGCCGACCCAGCTGCTGTCGGAAGTCGATTCGGTGCGCTACGCGACGACGCTCGGCACCAACGCGCTGATCGAGCGCAAGGGCCCGCGCGTCGGCCTGCTCGTCACGACGGGCTTCAAGCACACGGTGCCGCTGTCGCGTGCCCGCGGCTACGGGGAAGGGCTGTCCGAACACGAGCAGATGGACATTCCGAATGCGGCACGCCCGGAGCCACTGGTGGCGATTCCGCTGATCCGCGAGATTCGCGAGCGTGTCGACTACGTCGGCCAGGTGTTCTGGACGCTCGACGAGGACGACGTGCGCTTGCGCATCCGCGAGCTCGTCGACGCCGGTGCGCAGGCACTCGTCGTGATGTTCACGAACAGCGTCGTGAACCCGGTGCACGAACTGCGTGTGCGCGAGATCTTCCTCGAGGAGTACCCGGCGCACATGCTCGGCGCGATCCCGATGCTGCTGTCGCATCAGGTGGTCGGCCGCAAGGGCGAGTATTCGCGCGCGACGTCGTCGATCATCGACGCGTTCCTGCATCAGATCATGTACCACGGGCTCGGCACGCTGGAGCTGAACCTGCGCCAGCAGGGCTATACGAAGCCGATGCTCGTCAATCACAACTCGGGCGGGATGGCGCAACTCAACTCGACCGATGCGCTGCAGACCGTCCACTCGGGGCCGGTGTCGGGCATCGCCGCGAGCGAGTACCTGGCGGCGGCCGCCGAGCTGGGCAACGTCGTCGCGACCGACATGGGCGGCACGAGCTTCGACATCGGGATCGTCGTGCAGGGCGGGCAGAAGTTCTACGACTTCAACCCGGTGATCGACCGCTGGCTCGTCAGCGTGCCGATGGTGCACCTCGTCGCGCTGGGCGCGGGCGGCGGCTCGATCGCGCGCTACGAGCGGATGTACAAGACGGTCGAGATCGGCCCGCAGTCGGCCGGCTCCGATCCGGGGCCCGCGTGTTACGACCGGGGCGGCCAGCATCCGACCGTCACCGACGCCGACCTGCTGCTCGGCTATCTGGATCCGAAGAACTACGCGAACGGCCGCATTCCGCTGAATCCGCGCCGCGCGAAGCAGGCGATGCAGGACGACCTGTGCGACGTGCTCGATCTCGACGTGATCGAAACCGCCAAGCTGATCAAGAAGCAGGTCGACGCGTCGATGGCCAACGGCATCGCCACCGAATTGCGCACGCGCGGCTTCGAGCCGAAGGAATTCACGGTGCTCGCGTACGGCGGCAACGGGCCGCTGCATGCGTGCGGGATCGCGTCCGCGCTCGGGGTCGCGAAAGTGCTGGCGCCGCCGTATTCGTCGACGTTCTCCGCATGCGGTGCGGGGACGGTGAACCAGATGCATATCCACGAAATGAACACGTGGACGGTGCTGTTCAACCCGAACACGAAATCGTTCTTCCTGGATTTCGACGCGTTCAACCGCGGCGTCGAGGAACTCGAGCGGCGCGGGCGCGAGGATCTGGAGCGGCAGGGGATGGACCCGTCGCAAATCCGCTACCGGCTCGAACTCGACATGCGTTACGGCAACCAGCGCGTGCAGACGGCCGTCGTCACGCCGCTCTCGCGCCTGAAGACACAGCGCGACGTACTGACGCTGATGGAGCTGTTCCACGAGAGTTACGGCTCGCGCTTCGGGGACGGCTCGCAAAGCCCGGAAACCGGCGTGCGGATCAACACGCTGCGTGTTTGCGCGTACGTCGAACAGCCGTCGGTGAAGTTCGCGAAGCTCGCGGTCAGCGACAACCCGCTGCCGCCGCCGGAACCGGTCGGTTACCGCGAATGCCACTTCGTCGGGCACGACGGGCCGCAACGCACCGCCATCTACGACGACCGCGCCCGTGCCGAGCGCACGCAGATCGAAGGGCCGGCCGTCATCACGACCCGCGCGACGACGTTCCTCGTCGAGCCGAGCTGGATCTATCAGGCGACGGCCCAGGGCGGCGCGTGGTTCCTGCGCAAGTAAGCAAGGAGATCGACATGCAAAACGACATCAATGCGGAAGACCGGGCGCTGCTCGACAAGTTCATCGCCGACAACACGCTGTTTCTCGGCCCCGATCCCGAGATCATGCGCAATCACAGCATCCTGCCGCGCTCGAAGCTGGAGAACGAAGTGCTGGAGCGCGGCGTCGACCCGCACCAGGTCCACCATGTGCGCGGGCTGATCAACTCGGCGCTGTCCGAAGCGTTCACGATGGTGAACCAGATGGGCGCGGCGCCGGGCGCGAAGTGGGGCGATCTCGTCACCGCGATCTACACCGCGCAGGGCGACCTGTCGATGATCGCGCCGCACGGGATCATCGCATTCGCCGCGTGCTGCTTCTATCCGATCCGCTTCATCATCAAGAACTGGGTGAACGACCCGACGGTCGGCGTGAAGGACGGCGACGGTTTCATCCACAACGACGCACGCTACGGCGGCATCCACAACACCGACCAGTCGATGATGGTGCCGCTGTTCTACAAGGGCGAACTCGTGTGCTGGCTGTCGTCGACGATTCACGAGGGCGAAAACGGCTCGACCGAGCCGGGCGGGCTGCCGGCCAAGGCGGAGAGCAAGTACGACGAAGGCATCAAGATGCCGCCGTTCAAGATCGTCGAGAACTTCGAGCTGAAGCGCGACCTCGTCACGTTCCTGCAGAACTCGGTGCGCGACCCGCGCCTGCAGCTCGAGGACATGAAGGTGAAGCTGCACGCGGTGCTGCGCCTGCGCGAGCGGATCATCGCGCTGCTCGACCAGTATGGGCGCGACGCGCTGATCGGCACGTTGCGTACCCACCTGGAAGACGTCGAAACGGAGATGCGGCGCCGCATTCGCGAACTGCCCGACGGCACGACGCGCGTGCTGCAGTTCATGGATTCGAGCCTGCGCGAGAACGCGCTGCAGAAGATCTCGTGCGCGATCACCGTGAAGGGCGACCGGATGGTGATGGATTTCCGCGGCTCGGCGCCGCAGTTCATGAACCGTTCGGTCAATACCAACATCGCGTCGTTCAAGGCGGCGCTGTGCACGGGCCTGCTGCAGAACATCTGGCCCGACCTGCCGCATACGATGGCCGTGCTGTCGCCGATCGAGATCATCACCGATCGCAACTCGATCCTCGATGCGGAAGGCGAGATGCCGCAGGCGATGAGCCTGATGCCGCTGTTCAAGGGCTGCGTCGTGTGGACGATTCCGATGAACAAGCTGAGCTACAGCCTGCCGCATCGCTACTCGGCGGTGATCGCGTCGCAGTACGACCAGGCGGCGACGTTCATCTACGGCGGCCTGACGCAGCACGGCGACGTGACCGGCAACTTCTGCGCGGACATCAACGGCAACGGGCAGGGCGCGCGCAGCCACGCGGACGGCGAGCATTCGATTTCGCCCGTGTTCGGCTTCATGTGCGACACCGGCGAACACGAGATCGCGGAAGAGGACACGCCGATCATCCGCCTCGGTGCACAACGGCTCGCGAAGGACCGGATCGGCTGGGGCAAGTATCGCGGGGGGATGGGCTACGAGCAGATCGCGACCGCGCGCGGTTCCGGGCTGTGGGGCTTCATGACCGGCTGCGAGGGCTCGAAGTTTCCGTCGGCGCAGGGGTTGTTCGGCGGCTATTCGTGCCCGAGCTACCAGCTGATGAAGATCAAGGGCATCAACATCTTCAAGGTGCTCGAGGAGAACCCGAAGGCCGTCGACACGTTCGACATCGTCGAGCTGATGAACAAGCGGCCGATTCCGGGCGCGCAGTACAGCAGCCACGACATGGGCATGACGTTCGAGATCTGCAACGAGGGCGAGATCTACATGATCTGCCAGGGCTCGGGCGGCGGCTATGGCGACGTGCTCGAACGCGATCCGGCGCTCGTGATGAAGGACCTGCGCGAGGAGCTGATGTCGCACGAGAACGCGCGTGACATCTACAAGGTCGTCTACGACGAGGAGACGCTCGTCGTGGATGTCG
Organism: Burkholderia sp. Ac-20392; assembly: GCF_017104585.1. NCBI lineage: Bacteria > Pseudomonadati > Pseudomonadota > Betaproteobacteria > Burkholderiales > Burkholderiaceae > Burkholderia > Burkholderia sp. Ac-20392. The sequence continues at coordinate 29,185 of NZ_JAAGPB010000006.1, read as the reverse complement.
AGGCAACGACGGAAGCGCGGGCGGCCGAACGGCTCGCACGGATTGCGCGCGGCAAGCCGTTCGACGCGTTCTGCGATGCCTGGGTGACGCCGGAGCCGCCCGCGACGCTGCCGTACTTCGGCAGCTGGAACGACCGCACCGAGATCTACGCGACGACGCTGGGCCAGCGCGTCCGGATGCCGGCGGACGCGATCCAGGGCGCCTTCATGCTCGATCCGAAGGATGTCCGCATCGCGGAACTGGAGGCGCAGCTGGCCGACAAGGCGGCGCAGGCATAAGCCGGCGCCACGGCCGAGGCGCGGCGGGCGAGAGCCGTCGCGCCGGACGCTTTTTTCTGCAGGACGGGCGGCGATCGCGTGATTGACGGCCACCCGGCCTCATGCTGAACTGGAAGGCATCATGTCTCGACTCATCGATACCGCTCGGGTGCGCCGGCCGCTCTGGCTGAATCACGCTGGCTACAGCGTGCCGTTGCTCGCGGGCGGCAGCGCGCCGTGGCTCGACAGTGCCGCGTGCGTCGCGTGGGCACGCCAGGCGCACGGGTTGCTCGGATCGGACGTGCTCACGTTGCCGCTGGCGGAGCTTGCCGCCGCATGGCTGACGCGCGACACGGCATTGCAGGACGCGATGGCTGCGAACACGAAGCGCGCGCATCTGCCGCTGAAGGCCTGTCTCGCGAGCACGCCGCTGCGCGAGCAGGCGGCCGCGCTGGCGGGCGCGTTGCGCGCGGCGTTGCCCGATGCGATCTTTGCACTCGTGCTGCCGTCTCCACGCGACTGGGCGGCTCGGGCGCTTGCATCGGCAGGCGGCTCGCCGCACGGCGAGGTCGACGAGGATGCCGCCGATGCGGCGGCGTCGAGCATCGCGGATTTCCTGCGGGCGTTCGCGACGGCGGGTGTCGATGCGGTACTGCTGCACGAGTCGCGTACCTGGGAGGCCGACGAAACCGCGCTGTGGCTCGAACTGTATCAACCTGTCGCGAACGTCGCGACGCATTACGGCTGGGACTGGGGCATGCAATGGCCGGCGGCCGTGACGCTTGCCGACGGCCAGGGGCCGGATTTCACGATCGCGCCGACGCGATGCGGGCCCGGCGCGGCCGGTATCGTCGTGCCGGACACGTTCTGGCAAGACGGCGCGCTGCCGGCGCCGGAACCCAAGGCGTTCGACGTGGCCGAGATTCCCGCTGCGGCACATCCGGAGACCGTTCTCGAACGGCTCGCGCTCTTACATGAAAGGCGATTGACATGGTGAACGAAGGCGAACTGCTGTGGACGCCCGGCGAGACGTCCGTGCGCGGCTCCCATCTTGCCCGCTATCTCGACTGGCTCGCGACCGATCGCGATCTGGCATTCGCGGACTACGACGCGCTATGGCGCTGGTCGGTGCGCGAGCCCGACGCGTTCTGGGCGTCGATCTGGCAATGGTACGGCGTGCAGTACGACGGCTCGGCGCGACGCGTGACGGACGGCGCGCCGATGCCGCATACGCGCTGGTTTCCGGATGCGCGCGTGAACTACGCGGAGCATGTGCTGCAGAACGCCGCGCATGCGGGTGCGGCGCCGGCCTTTCATTACGCTTCCGAAACGCGACCGCTGCAGACGATGTCGCTCGCCGAGCTCGCGAGCCAGGTGCGGCGCTTCGCGACGCGCCTGCGCGACCTCGGCGTGGTGCCGGGCGATCGCGTCGTCGCGTACCTGCCGAACGTGCCCGAGTGCGCGGTCGCGATGCTCGCGACGACCGCCATCGGCGCGATATGGTCGTCGGCTGCGATCGACTTCGGCGTGCGCACCGTCGTCGACCGCTTCCAGCAGATCGCGCCGAAGGTGCTGATCGCCGCCGACGGCTACCACTTCGGCGGCAAGGTATTCGATCGTCGGCGCGAGGTCGCCGAGATCGCGCGGTCGCTACCGTCTCTGCAGACGCTCGTCTGGCTGCCGAACGTGGCGGATGCGATGCCGGCCGATGCGACGTCGCTGCCGTGCGCGGTGCACGCATGGGACGCGTTGCTCGCCGGCCCCGACGTGCCGGCCGATACGTTCCGCTTCGAGCGTGTCGGCGCCGATCATCCGCTGTGGATCGTGTTCTCGTCGGGCACCACGGGCTTGCCGAAGGCGATCGTGCATGGTCATGCGGGCATCCTGGCCGAGCACCTGAAGTTGATGCATCTGCATGTGGACCTGCACCCGGGCGACGTGATGTTCTTCTACAGCACGACCGGCTGGATGATGTGGAATCTGCTGGTCGCCTCGCTGCTGACCGGTGCCTCCGCCGTGCTCTACGACGGCAGCCCGATGCACGGCGGCCCCGAGTGTCTGTGGCGGCTCGCGGCCGACGCCGGCGCCACCTGCTTCGGCGGCAGTCCGACCTTCGTGCAGATGATGGAGAAATCGGGCATCGAGCCCGGGCGGCAGTTCGACCTGTCGGCGCTCAGGAGTGTGCTGCTCTCCGGTGCGCCGAGCACGCCCGAGACGTTCGCATGGTTCTACCGTAACGTGAAGCAGGACTTGTGGGTCACGTCGCAATCGGGCGGCACCGAGCTGTGCAGCGGGCTGGTGGGCGCGGTGCCATCGCTGCCGGTGCGCGCGGGCGAGATCCAGGCGCGCATGCTCGGCATGGCGGTCGACGTGTGGAACGACGACGGTCAGCCGGTCGTCGACGAAGTGGGCGAGCTCGTCGTCACGCAGCCGGCCCCGTCGATGCCGATCTTCTTCTGGAACGACGACGGTGGCACGCGCTATCGCGAGTCGTACTTCGAAACTTTCCCCGGCGCATGGCGGCACGGCGACTTCATGCGCATCACGCGCGACGGCGGCTGCTACATCTACGGTCGAGCGGATTCGACGCTGAATCGATACGGTGTGCGAATCGGCTCGGCGGAGATCTATCGCGTCGTCGAGGAGATCGACGAGGTGGCTGACAGCCTGGTCGTGTGCTGCGAGTTGCCGGGCGGCGGTTTCTTCATGCCGCTGTTCGTGCGGCTGCGCAATGGCGAAACGCTCGATGACACGCTGCGTGCGCGCATCGCCGAGCGGCTGCGCACGCTATGCAGCCCGCGCCACGTGCCGGACACGATGGTCGCGATGGAGCAGATACCGTACACGCTGACGGGCAAGAAAATGGAGGTGCCGGTGCGCAAGATCCTGATGGGGCGGCCGGTCGAGCAGGCGGCGAGCCGCGACGCGATGGCCAATCCGGCCGCGCTCGATGCCTACGTCGCGTTTGCCGCCGAGGTGCCGAGATGAGCGCGACTGCCTCGCTTCCCGAAGCGGCCGCCGCGCCCGGCGACGACGACCCCGCAGCGCATGAATCGGCGGCATGCCTGCGGCCTTACTGCTGTAATCCGTTTGCAGCGTTCTCCGCGTTTTCCCGGGTGGGCGGGTGGACGCCGCCGCTGCCTGACACGCGTGCGGCACTGGATGGCGATGCCACGGCTTGAAGCTGCCGCGTGAATGCGGCAGGATGAACGACCCGACCCTTCACCCGGATGATCGTGACCGTTTCCCGAAATGCGATCCAGCGCAGCGTGCGTCATGACGGCGTGGACCTGCGCGAGCACAAGTTTTCGCCCCCTGCCGCGCGACGCGGCGCGATCGTGCGGCACGCGTTGCTCGAACGCGTGACGCGGCTCGGCGTGCCGCACGTCGTGATCCTGCATGCGCCGCTCGGCAGCGGCAAATCCACGCTGCTTCGGCAGATCATGGAGATCGGCACCGCGAAGCGCTGGACGATCGGCTGGCTGACGCTCGACGAGAACGACAACGATCCGCGCCGCTTCGAAACGTACTTCATCGCGCTGGTCACGCAGATGGTGGCGGACGCGGGCGGCCCCGCGCCCGAGCAGTCGCCGGCGACGACCGACAACATGATCGACTGGGTGCTCGATCGATTCGGGCAGATTCCCGGGCCGATCGGCTTGTGCATCGACGATCTCCAGTGGATCCGCGATCCCGCGATCCTGCGGTTCCTGCGCGACCTGTTGCGTGCGCTGCCGGGCCGCTGCCGGATCTATATCGGGTCGCGCAATTTGCCGGACATCGGCGTGAGCACGCTGCTGGTCGCCGAGGAGGCGCTGGTGCTGCGGATGGAGGACCTGCGTTTCTCGCCGGCGGAGTCGGTCGAATTCATGACCGCGTCGGACGACGAGGCGCTCGACGCGGAGATCGCGTCGTTCGTGCAGGCGCGCACCGAAGGCTGGCCGGCCGGGTTGCAACTGTTCAAGCTTGCGCTTGCGCGCGGCAATCCGTGGCACACGGTCGACGAGATGCGCGATTGCGGGCCGCTGGAGCTGGTGCGCTACCTGTCGGAAAACACGCTGTCGCTGCAGCCGCCGGACGCGCAGGTGTTCCTGCTGAAAACCTCGTTGCTGCGGCGCCTGAACGGATCGCTGTGCGCGGAGGTGACCGGCGCGCATCACGCAGACGCGGTGCTGCAGCGACTGGAGCAGGACGGCCTGTTTCTCGAGGCGCTCGACGGCAATCCGGGCTGGTACAGGTATCACAGCCTGTTTGCGCGCTTCCTGTCCGACCGTCTCGGCCAGGACGATCCCGATGGCGTGCTCGACGTGCACCGGCGCGCGGCGCACTGGTACGTGCGCCATGGCGTGCCCGAGGAGGCGATGTATCACGCGGTCGAGGCGCGCGAGTACGCGCTTGCGGTGCGCACGCTCGACGAATGGGCGTCGCGGCTGATCGCGGGCGCGGAACTGGCCACGGTGGCGTACTGGTTCGACCGGCTGCCGTTGAACGAGGTGCTCGGCAACCGCAGTCTCGCGATCAAGGTGGCGTGGGCGCTCGTGTTCCTGCGTCGCGGAAGCCCGACGCATCCGCTGCTGTCGTATCTCGACGAGACGCGCGCTCGCGAACATGACGGCGCCGCGCACAATCCGGACGTCGTGCTGGCGATGGCGACGATGTTCAACAACGACCTGCGCGGCGCCGCGCGTCTCGCGAACATCCCGGTGCTGCATCAGCCGGCGCGCGACATCTTCGAGGCGTTCGAACTGGGCGCCGCAGCCAACCTGCTGACGTTCAGCGCGATGGCGACGTGGAACGAGGAAGACATCCACCACATGCTCGTGCTGGCGAACAGCCACAACGATCATGCGCAGGCCGCGTTCAGCCAGGGCTACACGCTCGCGCTGCGCTGCATCCTGCAGGTCACCAGCGGGCAGCCGAGGCTCGCGACCGAAGCGCCGCGCGCGACGTCGGGCACCCGGCCGTGGCCCTACGTGAATCGCGGCATGGCGGCGGTGGCGCTTGCGGCATCGCGGATCTGGGCGTGCTATGAAGCCGATGCGCTCGATATCGGGGAACGGCTCGCGACCCAGTTCGAGGACGAGATCGCGCTGGCGGCGGTGCCGGAATTCATCGCGCTGTCGATGGTTTCGATCGCGCGCATCCACGCGGCCCGCGGGCGGCTGATCCAGGCACGCGACACGCTCGACACGCTCGAGCGCCTGAGCTTTCAGAGCCAGTGGTCGGGCGTGCGCGAGATGATCGCGTGGGAGCGGCTTTACTTTGCCGGGCGCAGCGGCGATGCGGCGCGGGTCGATGCGCTGCTGCCGCACGTGACGGACGACGCGTCGCCGTCGGACCCCGTGTGGATTCCGATCACCGAGATGCTGAGCGGACGGCTGCTGGGCCGGATCCGGCTCGCGCTGTTCCGGCAGCAACTCGACCGGGCCGGCGAGTTGCTGAAAGCCGCGCTGGCGATCACGCCGGCCCGGCCGCTGCTGTCGGTCAAGCTGCACGTGCTGCAGGCGCTGGTGCAGCATCGGCAGGGGCATACGCGGCTCGCGCTGCGAACGCTGCAGGGCGTACGCGAAACGGCGAGCGCCGGTGGCTGCCGGCGCGCGCTGCTCGACGAAGGCGCCGAACTGATCGCGTTGCTCGATCAGGCGCCCGACGCGGAGATGCCGCATACGGCGCAGGCATCGGAACAACGTGTCCATACGGCGGCGTGGTACGGCGCTTTGTCGCAGCGCGAACAGGAAATCCTGCGGCTGCTGTGCAGCGGCGCATCGAATCGCGAGATTTCGGAGAAGCTGTTCCTTTCCGAAAACACCGTGAAGTTTCATCTGAAGAACGTGTACCTGAAGCTGGACGTCAAGAATCGCGCGCAGGCGATTCTCAAGGCGCAACTCGACTTGCGGTGATGCAATGCGAAGAGGACGGCCGCGCGGGTTGCGTGGCCGTCCTCTTCGGTACGTCAGCTCGGGCTATCGCGGCACGAGAGGGTGCGGCGGAAGAGGCCGGCTTGGGCCGACCAGCGGCATGTTGCGCCGGCAGGCAGCCCGCGTCGCGGCGGGTAACCGACGCGTCGCGTTACGCCCCCAGATGCTTCTTGAAGAACGGCACCAGTTGCTCCAGCGCCTGGCCGGTCGGCGCGGGCTGGTCGTACAGGTCGTAGTGAGTGGCGCCGGGCACGATCTGCAGCGTCTTCTCGCTCGACCGCGCGCGGTTGTACAGGTCGAAGCCGTCGCGGTACGAACCGAACGCGCCCGGCTCGCCGCCGCCGATGACGATATGCAGCGGCTGCGTCAGCAGGTGCTCGGCCAGGTGGAACGCATCCCAGCCGACTGCCGGCGCGAGGCTCGAGAAACGCAGCTGGTTGGGCGAACCCGGCTGCTGGCCGCGCGGCGTCGTGTAGTACTCGACCGCCTCGACGATGTCCACGTTGGTCAGGCCGGCCTGCTCGAGCGCCGCCCTGGAGGTCGGGATGTAGGTGGTCAGCAGCGGTTCGGCGCCGCGTGCTTCCGCCGTACGCTGGCTGGCGATCGCGTCCAGCGCTTTCAGCGCCGAATCCGGCGTCAGGTCGCCTTCACGCATGATGCGGCCGTAGTTGGCTGCGACCACCGTGGCCACCGCCTTGAAACGGCGCTCGGTCATTGCGGCATTGACCGCATAACCGCCGCCGCCGCACACGCCCAGCACGCCGATGCGCTTCTCGTCCACGAAGGGGAGCGTGACCAGGTAGTCCACCGCGCAGCGGAAGTCTTCCACGCGCAGCGTCGGATCTTCGCTGAAGCGCGGCTCGCCGCCGCTCGCGCCCTGGGTCGATGCGTCGAAGGCCAGCGTGATGAAACCCTGCTCGGCGAGCTGTTCGCCGTAGATGCGGCCCGAGGTCTGCTCCTTGCAGCTGCTGATCGGGTGCGCGCAGACGATCGCCGGGTAGGTCTTCGTTTCGTCGAAGTCCTTCGGGAAGCGAAGGTCGGCGGCCACGTCCCACGTGCGGTTCTTGAAGGTCACGGATTTCATGATGAGGTCCTGTCGTGTGCGCGTGGCCGGTCGGGCCCTGCGCGATGAGTGGATCGGGACACGTTTCCCGGTGAGCGAGCCGAACGCCGGCATGCTGCCTGGGAGGGCGTACCGTTGGTGCTCGCGGTAAGGAACACTTTAGACCTTGACAGGCTCGGTGATAATCCAGAAAAATCTTGATGCAGTTATTAGTGGAGCTTCTGAATGAACGGCAGCAACCTCAAGGACCTGACGGCCTTCCTGCTGGTCGCCGAAGAAGGCAGCTTCACGCGCGCGGCCGCGCGCCTGGGCATCTCGCAGTCGGCGCTCAGCCAGGTCATCCGCGCGCTCGAGACGCGGCTCGGCCTGCAACTGTTCGCGCGCACCACGCGCAGCGTTTCGCTGACCGCGGCAGGCAGCCGGTTGCTGGAGCTGATCGGCCCGGCGATGGGCGAGATCGATTCGGGCCTCGACGAAATCACCCACCTGCGCGACAAGCCTGCCGGGACGATCCGCCTCAATGCCGACGAATATGCGGTGCAGCATGTCCTGCAGCCGGCCGTGACGCGGCTCCTGCCCGCGTACCCCGACATCCGCGTCGAACTCAATATCGACTACGGGCTGACCGACATCGTCAGCGGCCGCTACGACGCGGGCGTGCGGCGCGGCGGGCTCGTGGCCAAGGACATGATCGCCGTGCAGATCAGCCCGCCACATCCGATGTCGGTCGTCGGGGCGCCGGCGTATTTCGCCAACCGGCCGGCGCCGAAACTCCCGCGCGACCTGACCGACCATCTCTGCATCAACCTTCGCCTGCCGACGCACGGCGAGTATTTCCCGTGGGTGTTCGCGAAAGCGGGCAAGGAGCAGCGCGTGAAGGTCGACGGCCAGCTGGTCGGCAACAGCATCGGGTCGGCGCGCGATGCCGCGCTGAGCGGGCTTGGCCTGGCGCACCTGCCGCATGCGTTCGTCGCCGATCAGCTGGCGTCGGGGCAACTGGTCGAAGCGCTGTCGGGCTGGCGCAAGACCTACGAGCCGTACTACCTCTACTACCCGAGCCGCCGTCATGCGTCCCCCGCGTTTTCGCTGGTGGTCGACGCGCTGCGCTACCGCGGATAGGCCCCGTCGCCGTGCCGGCGGCGCGGGCGGGCCCTGCGCCGGTCATCGAGTGGCCGGCGTGGTTCGATCGCGATCCGGCCCGATTGGTCGGCATGGCGTCCGGGCGCGTGCCGGTACTGTAGCGGCGCGTCCGGAACCGGCGCACCGTCTCTTGTCTGAACGTTCCGCGGGCCGGAAGCGAATCGGCCGCGATAGCCGATTCCGTTGTACGGAAACCGCCGCGCTCCGGAATTGACCGCTCGACGGCATGGCCGCACGCTGCACGTGAACTGATGACGCGCCCCCGATCGTGCCGATTCCCATCGGCGTCCGGGCGGACGCACGCAGCGAAACCATCGCCAATACGGAGACAAGTGATGCCCCGTTCCCCCCGCGCACGGCCGAATCGTCGTGTCGATTTCGATGTGCACGCCGACGATCGCGCCGGATTGCATCGCGACGCTTCCCGACCCGCCGACGAGTAATGCCGATGCCGCTCGATCCGCAAATTGCCGCGATTCTGAAGACCCTCGAAGCCGCGCCGCCGATGGAGAGTCTGTCCGTCGACGCGCTCAGGAACAGCCTCGCGTACCCGCCGCTGGAGCGGCGCACCGTCGTCGGCGAGGTCGTCGATTTCGACCTGGCGCTCGAAGGGCGCGTGCTCGCGGCGCGCCTGTACCGGCCGAAGGTTGCGCACAGCAATGGCGTCACCGTGTTCTTTCATGGCGGCGGCTTCGTGATCGGCAATCTCGACACGCACGATCACGTGTGTCGCGATCTCTGCGCGGAAAGCGGGGCCGCCGTGATTGCCGTCGACTATCGGCTGGCGCCGGAACACCCGTTTCCGGCCGCCGTCGACGATTGCTTCGATGCCGTGTGCCGGATCGCGCAACAAGCCGACACGCTGTCGTTCGACCCGTCGCGCATCGTCGTGGCCGGCGATAGCGCCGGTGGCAACCTGGCCGCGGTGACCGCGCTGAGGATCCGCGACGAGGGCGGCCCGCCGTTGCGCGCGCAGGTGCTCGTGTATCCGGTGACCGACTATCACACGCCGCCGACCCGTTCGTACATCGAGAACCAGTCCGGCTATTCGCTGACGCGCGCGGCGATGATCCGGTTCTGGAACGACTACGTCGCGAACGAACGGCAGGCGCTGGATCCGCATGCGTGCCCGCTGCGCGCGAAATCGCTGGCGGGCCTGCCGCGTGCGCTGGTGATCACGGCCGGGTTCGACCCGCTGCGCGACGAAGGCGAAGCCTATGCCAATCGCCTGTTCGATGCCGGCGTGCCGGTCACGTTCTGGCGTTACGACGACATGATTCACGGCTTCTTCCGGATGGGGCCGGCCTGTGCGGCTGCTCAGGAAGGGTTGCTGCGCGTGGCGGCGTGGATCCGCGACGTGATGGCGCGCTGACGAACGATAAAGCGTCGTGGCGCGGTCGCGTCATGACTTGTTGGACAAACGGATTCGGAGTGCGAATGGAAACAGAACGATCTATCGGATTTCTCGGCCTCGGTCAGATGGGCGGCCCGATGGCCGAGCGCTTGCTCGGCCACGCGTTTCGCCTGCATGTGTACGATCCGTCGCCGGCGGCGCTCGCGCCGTTCATCGAAGGCGGCGCCGTCGTCCACGATTCGCCGCGCGCGGTCGCCGATGCGGCCGGCATCGTGTTCGCGTGCCTGCCGAACCGGGACGTGTCGCTGGCGGTCGGCCTGGGGCCGGACGGCGTCGTGCACGGATCGGCGATCCGTATCTACGTGGAGATGTCGACGATCGGTCAGGACCTGATCGAGCGGATCGGCGACGCGCTCGCGCAGAAGGGAATCGGTATCGTCGATGCGCCGATCTCCGGCGGCGCGCCGGCCGCACGCGCCGGTACGCTCGCGATGCTCGCGGCCGGCGCACCGGCGCTCGTCGAGCAGGTGTCGCCGCTGCTGTCGCTGATCGGCAAGGACGTGTTCGTGATGGGCGAGCGTGCCGGCATGGCGCAGGTCATGAAGATCGTGAACAACATCATCATGGCGACCAATCTCGTCGTGTGCTCGGAGGGGCTGGCAATGGGCGCGAAGGCCGGTCTCGATCCCGACATGATGATGCGGTTGCTCGACGCCGGAACGGCGCAGAGCTTCGCGTGTTCGAAGATGCTGAGCCGGGCCGTGGCGGGGCGATTCGACTACGGTGCGGCGGTCGCGATCATCGACAAGGACATGTCGCTCGGATTCGACGCGGCGCGTTTGCTGGACATCGCGGCGCCGACGATCGAACGGGCGCGCGACGTCTGGCACGCGGCCTATGAAGCAGGGCGCGGCAGGGACGATTTCACGTCGATCCTGACGTTCGTCGCGGAGCAGGGCGGCACGCAGGTGCGCGGCGGGCGCGCGCCCGGGTGACGCGTTTCGAACCGCACCGGTGCGCCGCGGGCGCGATCACGGTTCGTAGCGAACGTCGCGCAGCTCGTGTTCGAGATCGAGCGCGGCCTGCTTGAGCGCCGGCACGATGCGCTGCCTGATGGCGTCGATGTCGGCACGGGCCTTGATCGCGCCGCAGCTCAGCGACATCGGCGTGGCCGTATCGCCGACGCTGACCGGCAACGCGATGCCGTACGCGTTGCGCTGGAATTCACCGTACGACATGCACACGCCGTTCTCGCGCAAATCCCCGAACGCGTGGTCGATGCCGGTGCGTATCGCATCGCGCTGCGCTCCGGCGGCCTCCAGCAGCCGCGCGACATATTCCTGCCGCAGAGGGTCGGGCAACCCCCATAGCCACGCGCGCCCGATCGCCGTCAGGCCCATCGGCAGCAACGAGCCGACGCCGAGCCGCAGCGTCGCGATGCCGGAACTCGTGCGATGCGCGATGTACAGCATGTCGAGGCCATCGGCCGTCGCGAGTGCGACGGACACATCGAGCCGGTCGGCGAGTTGCTGCATCAGCGGCTGCGCGAGCCGCGTGACGGGATTGGTTTCGAGGTACGCATGGCCGATGCCGAAGACGCCCGTCGCCAGTTCGAAGCGCGTGCCGCCCGCGACACGGCGGATATAGCCGAGCTGAATCAGCGTCGACGTGAGGCGGGACACCGCCGACCGGGACATCCCGGTGCGCTGCGCGAGTTCGCCGTTGGTCAGCGGCGCGCGTTCGGCATGAAACGCGCGCAGCAGCTGAAGGCCGCGGTCGAGCGTGAGTGTGACCTGCGCGGGTTCGGGCGTCGCGGTTTCGGCATGATTCGACGGATTCGTCATCGTGCTCCCGCGCCCTCAGCCCTGGCGCGGCACGCGATTGCGCAGCGTCTGCGCAATCGCGACGAGTCGCGGCCCGAGTTCCCGCTCGATCCGCGCCTGCGCGAGGCGCGCGGTGCGGCCGACGCAGCCGAGCACCAGCGGCGGGCGATCGGGCAGCACCAGCGGCGCCGCGACGCACGCGAGTTCCTCTTCCCATTCGCCGTGCAGCATGCCGAAGCCGAGTTCGCGCACCTGCGCGATTTTTTCGTGCATCCGGCGCCCGATGGTCGGCCAGTTGTCGTCGGGCCGCCGTTCGAGTTCGCTCAGCAGATAGCTGCGCTCCGACTCCGGCAGCACGGCAAGCAGCGACCAGCCCATCAGCGAATACGCGATATGCATGCGCATGCCGGGCTGCAACTGCAGGTTGAGCACGACGCGGCTGCCGATCTGGACGTCGAGGATCAGGATGTCGGACCGGTCGCGCGTGCCGAGCAGCACGCAGGTATCGGTCGCCTCGGCGAACTTGCGCATCTCGATGCCGGCGACCCGCTGCAGGTCGGGATCGGAAACGGCCGCGTAGCCGAGCGCCAGCGAGGCGGCGGCCAGCGAATACTTGCGGCTCGCTTTGTCGTGATGCAGGTAGCCGAGCGCGACGAGCGAGCGCAGCAACCGCAGCACGGTCGGCGCCGGAATGCCGGTGGCGTGCGCGATTTCCAGGTTGCCGAGCCACGCATGTTCCGGGCCGAACACCGACAGGATCGACAGCCCGCGCGCGAGGGGCGTCACCATCGTGCTGCTCGGCGCGCGTTCGCCGCGCGGTGGCTTCGGCCACGCGGTGTCGACGCCGTGCGGGCCGTTGCCGGACCTCGCATCGACGTGCGTCGGCATGGATCTGCCGGGTTGCATGAGTGTCTCCGTCGGTTCGTTCGATCGCGGGCCGCGTGCGGGCCCGTTGCGCGTTGCTGGTCGAATCGTACTACCATCGCGCCGATCGTGACGCTGGGGCGAGCCCGGAGGCGGGCCCGGCGCGTCAGCGCGCCGATCGCGCGACGAGGTCGCGGAGCCGCTCGCACACGAATTCGAGGCCGTCGCGGCTGCCGGGCAGCACGCCAATCATCATCAGAAAGCCGTGCATCTGCCCCGGCGCACGGCGATGATGAACCGGCACGCCGGCCTGTTCGAGGCGCTGCGCATATGCCTCTCCTTCGTCGCGCAACACGTCGTGCTCGGCGGTCACGACGATCGCTTCCGGCAGGCCGGACAGGTCGGTTTCCCGCAGCGGCGACGCGAGGCTCGAATGTCGGGCTGCGTCGCCTGGCGCATAGTGATTCCAGTACCACATCATCGCGTCGCGCGTGGTCAGCAGCTGGTTCTCGGCGGCGACGTACGAAGGCCGGTCGAACGCGCAATCGGTCACCGGATAGACGAGCAACTGGCCGGCGAACGACATCGTTCCCTCGCGGCGGGCGAGCAGCGTCGCCGCGATCGCGAGGTTGGCGCCCGCGCTGTCTCCTCCGACGAATACCGGCAGTTCGGCGCCGAGCAGCGCGACCCGTTGCGAAGCGAGCCACTGCGCAGCCTGCCAGGCGTCGTGCACCGGCCCCGGGAATGGATGCTCCGGCGCCTTCCGGTATTCGACGAGCGCAACAGCAACACCCGCGCCGGCGGCGATTTCCCGGCACAGCGGCGTGAACGCGTCGATTCCGCCGACGACCCAGCCGCCGCCGTGGAAGTAGACGAGCAACGCCTGCGGGCGCCCGTCCGGCACGAACAGCCGCGCGCGGAGCGTGCCGCCGTCGACCGGGATGTCGATCGCGGTGGTGGCGTGCACGTCGGCGCCGGGCGACAGGATCGTGCCGATGCGGGCAAACGCCGTGCGCGCTTCGTCCGGCGTCATCAGGTGACGCGGCTTCGATGGCGTTGCGGCGAGCTTGTCCATGAACGCCTGGGTGGCGGCGTCGAGACTCATGATGGCGACCTGCGGGCGGCCAGGCGAAGCGGGGCGCCGGGCGAGGCGGTCGAGCGGTCCATGGGGTGTCTCCGTGATGGGGTGATATCAGGTGGGCGATTTCGCCGATGTGCGTCGCGCCGAGTCGTGCCGCGCCGCGCTGCCGGCGCGACGCGGGCGATCCGGCCTACTGCGGCGGCTGCAGTGCGCCGAGCACGGCGTCCACGCCGCCGAACAGGTTCCAGCCGAAGGTGGCGGTGGCGCCGGCATCGACGACGAGGTTGGTGCCGGTGATCGCGGAGGCCGCGTCGGACAACAGGAACGCGATCGGTCCGGCCAGTTCGCCGGGCGTGATGACGCGGCCGAGCGCGGTTTGCCGCGCCATCACGGCGGGATCGCGTTCGCCGCGTGCGTAGCTGGCCTCGATCACGGGCGTGCGGACGGGCCCCGGCGACACGGCGTTCACGCGCACGCCCTGCCGGCCGAGATAGACGGCAAGCGAACCCGCGAGATTGATCATCGCGGCCTTCGACGGGCCGTAGGCGAGATGGGGCGTCGGGACCATCCCGGCGAGCGACGACAGCATCACGATGCTGCCGCGCCCACGCGACGCCATGCGCAGTCCGACCGCACGGCAGACCGCATAGGCGCCGCGCGCGTTGATGTCCAGGATGTGGTCCCAGACCGGCAGGTCGGCCTGCAGCGGGCCTTGCGCGGGCGGGATCACGCCGGCCGCGAACACGAGCGCGTCGATGTCGCCGCAGTCGCGTTCGATGGTGTCGATGCACGGCTCGATGCCGTCGACCTCACCGACGTCGAGCCCGTACGCGCGGCCGCCCGTTTCGGCCGCCACGCGTTCGGCGGCCTGCGCGTCGCGGTCGACCACGATCGGGTTCCACGTCGCCGAGAGCGCCGCACAGCAGGCCGCGCCGATGCCGCCGGCGCCGCCCACCACGAGCACGTTTTTGCGCAATTCCATGTCTGTCTCCTTTGATGTTGTATGTGCCGCGGCCACGCTGCCGCGCGCTGCGACGTGTCAGTCCAGGCCGGCTTCCGCACGTACGGCGAACACTGGATCGTCCGGACCGCGACGGCCAAGCGTCCAGGCCGGGTTGAGCACGTTGTCGGCCGGATCGACGAGGTGCGACTGGATGGCGTCGAAGACGGTGCGCCGCCGTGCGATCCGCCATTCGCCGTCACGTTTCTCGAAGCGGTCGACGTAGCGGCCGAAAACCTCGACCCGGCTGTTGTGCGTGCTGCCGGCGTGTTTCGCGTCGAGCATCGAGCGGTGTTCGCTGGCTTGCGGCGCGATTTCCAGCCGCGCGAAGAAATACGTCTCGACCGCGGCGACGCGGTCGGATGCGAGTTCCACGAGGCAGTTGCCGAGAAAGTGGGTGGAGGTCAGCAGGCCGGGCGCATCGTGCCGCTCGCGCACCCACGCGATGAACGCATCACGCGTGCCCTTGAAATCCGCGTGGTCGTCTTCGCCGTCCTCGAAGAAGGCGGCGCGCACGAGCGCCCAGTCGCGACGGTCGACGCCGCGTGCGTAACGCAGCATCACGTCGCGGATCAGGTCCTTGTCGATCAGTCGTTGCATGGCGTCGGACACGGCATGAGTCTCCTTGTGTTTGATGGCATCAACGATGAAGAGCCGGTCCGTATCGCGTCAACGCGCATCGCGCCGGTTTGCCGTACTTTGAAATTTGATCGGGTTTGCCGCAGCGCGCGGCCGGCGGCCGGCGCCGGCCGATTTCAATGTACGGTAAGGCCGCACCGTCGCCGTTGATGCAAGCCGGCGTGCGGTCTTTCAATGGGCTCCTGCGATGCGCAATCATTTCAAAGGAGACACCCAACATGAACCAACCTCTCGACGTGCTCGATGCCGTCGTCGTCGGTGCCGGCTTCGGCGGCCTGTATGCGATCAAGCGGCTCACCGACGCGGGTTTCCGGATCCAGGCATTCGAATCGGGCGACGGCGTCGGCGGCACCTGGTACTGGAATCGCTACCCGGGTGCGCGCGTGGATCTCGAATGCTGGGACTACTCGTATTCGTTTTCCCCGGAGCTGCAGGACGAATGGGACTGGCCGGAGCGCTATCCGACGTCCTCGGAACTGATGCGCTACCTGAACCACGTCGCGGACCGCTTCGATCTGCGCCGGCACGTCCGCTTCAATACGCGGGTCGAATCCGCGGTGTTCGACGAGCAGCGGAATATCTGGCGCGTGACGACGTCGGACGGCAAGGTCACGCATGCGCGTTTCTTCGTACCGGCCACGGGCGTGCTGTCGGTGCCGAAGCCGCCTGAAATCCCGGGGATCGACACGTTCGCCGGCGAAAGCCATCACACGGGCCGCTGGCCGCATCATGAAGTCGACTTCGGCAACAAGCGCGTCGGCGTGATCGGCACGGGTTCGTCGGGCATCCAGGTGATCCAGGCGCTTGCCGGCAAGTGCAAGCACCTGACGGTGTTCCAGCGCACGGCCGTGTACGTGGTGCCGGCGAAGAATCATCCGCTCACGCCCGAGATGCGGGCCCGCGTGCGGGCGACGTATCCGGAGCGGCGTGCGGTGAGCCGTCTCACGCGCTTCGGCATCGCGGTGCCGTTCCCGGTGGAATCGGCGCTCGACGCAACGCCGGAGGAGCGCCAAAAGAAATACGAGAATGCGTGGGAAAACAGCCAGCTGCTCGGTTTTCGCATGTGCTACGGCGACATCCTGTCGAACGAGGCCGCGAACGATACGGTGGCCGAGTTCATTCGCGGCAAGATCCGCGAGACGGTGAAGGACCCGGCGGTGGCGGAGAAGCTGATGCCACGCGGCTTCCCGTTCGGCACGAAACGCCCGTGCCTCGGCGACACGTACTACAGCGTGTACAACCGCGACGACGTGACGCTGGTCGACTTGAAGCAGACGCCGATCGATCGCGTCGTGCCCGAAGGGATCATGACGAGCGAAGGGCTGCACGAACTCGACGTGCTGATCTATGCGACCGGCTACGACGCGCTGACGGGCGCACTCACGCATATCGACGTGCGCGGCGTGAACGGCCGCCCGCTGACCGACAAGTGGGCGAGCGGCGCGAAGACCTATCTCGGCCTGATGACGAGCGGTTTCCCGAACCTGTTCACCGTGACGGGGCCGGGCAGCCCGGGGCCGCTCGCGAACATGTCGATGAGCATCGAGCAGCACATCGACTGGATCGCGCGCTGCATGAGCGACCTGCGCGACGCGGGCGTCGACCGGATCGACGCCGGCCAGCAGGCGGAAGAGGACTGGATGCAGCACGTGCAGGACGTCGTTGCGAAGACCCTCTATCTGAAGGCGAACTCCTGGTACGTCGGCGCGAACGTGCCGGGCAAGCCGCAGGTGTTCCTGCCGTATCTGGGCGGACACGGCAACTACCGCAAGAAGTGCGACGACGTCGCGGCCGCCGGCTATGCGGGCTTCGTGCTGACGCAGGCCGACGATCGCGAAACCGAATCGCAGAACGAAACGATTGGAGATGCAGCATGAGCAACATCAACGGGCGCGTGGCCGGCAAGGTCGCGTTCATCACGGGCGCAGGGGCGGGGATCGGCCGTGCGGCGGCCGAGCTGTTCGCCAGCGAGGGAGCGACGGTCGTCGTGGCCGAATTCGACCCGCAGACCGGGCAGGCGACGGTCGACGCGATTCGCGCGGCGGGCGGCACCGCGACGTTCGTGCGAACCGACGTCACGAGCGAGGACAGCGTGCGCGACGCGATCGCGACCGCGCTTGAATTCGCCGGGCGGATCGACGTGCTGTACAACAACGCGGGCGGCTCGACGTCGGTCGACGCGCAGGTGACGGATTGTCCGGCGGACGAGTTCTGGCGGGCGATCAAGCTCGACCTGTTCGGCACGTGGATCACGTGCAAGTACGGGATCGCGGCGATGCTGAAGACCGGCGGCGGTTCGGTCATCAACAGCAGCTCGGTGTTCGCGCTGGTCGGCACGCGCGGCAAGGACGCGTACACGGCTGCGAAGGGCGGCATCTCGGCGATCACGCGCTCGATGGCGGTCGAGTACGCGCCGCATCGCATTCGCGTGAACGCGGTGGCGCCGGCCGTGACGGTCACGGCCCGCGTGGCCGGGCTGCTCCAGTCGCAGCCCGACGTGATCAACAAGACCGGCGAGCGCCAGCTGCTGGGCCTGATCGACCCGAAGGAGGTCGCGCTGACGGCGCTGTACCTGGCCTCCGACGAATCGCGCACGACCACCGGGCAGATCTTCCCGATCGACGGCGGATTCTCGATCTCGTGATGACGGAGAGCGCCCCGAGGGCGCTCGATCGCACGACAGGAAGGGGCGCGGAAATCGCCGCGTTCGTGAGCCGGAACGCGGGCGATTCCCGTGGCGCCGGCGCGGGATCGACGGCTCAGCGCCCGTGCCCGTCCGCGCCCGATACACGGAGCGACTGTAACCCCGTCGCGGCCTCGAACCCGGCGATGCCGCTGCGCGCGTTCGCGTCGGCTGCAAGACGCCTTTCCCGCTCGCTGGCATGCACGCGATCCCATGCGAGCACCTTGGGCGTCATCAGCCGGTGCCAGAGCGGCGGAATCATCGCGACGACGATGGTCGTCAGATAGCCGCCGATCATCATCGGCGCATCGCGAAACGGTTCGAGCGCGTGATAGGGCACTTCGCCCTGCGCATGATGATGCGAATGGCGCGTCAGGTTGAACATCGACCACGAGCTGATGCGCCGGTTCGTATTCCACGAATGACGCGGCTGGACCGGCGTCGCCGGATCGCGAACGATGCCGTAGTGCTCCATGTAGTTGACGATTTCAAGCAGCGCCTTGCCCCACAGCGCGCAAAGCGTGAAGTACGCGGCCGTCCGCCAGCCGCCGGCGCTCCAGGCGCAGGCGATCAGCAGCACGCTCATCAGGTGGCCGCGAATGACCGCGTTGAACGGCGTGAGCAGCCCGTGCCCGGCGCGCTTCAGGCGCTTGCCTTCGATTTTCCACGCGCTGATGTTGCCTTTGACCGTCGATGCGAGCACATGAAAATACACGTTGCGGCCGCGCGGCGCCGTGGCGGGATCTTCCGTCGTGGATACATAGCGGTGATGCCCGTACACGTGCTCGATCGAGAAAATCGTATCGAAGCTGAACGCCAGCAGCCAGCGGCCGATGAACATCGAGATCGGGTCCCACGTGCGATGCGTCAGCTCGTGCGCGGGAATGGTGCCGATCATGCCGATCATCAGTCCGGTCAACAGCATGCCGGACACGCGATGGCCCCAGCCGTCCGCCGCGCGCGCCGCCAGCGCATCGTATCCGGTCGCGCGTTCGATCAGCGCGCCGAAGCCGAGCGGGTCGGACGCGCTGACCGACCAGACCGACGCGAAGACGATCAGCGCCAGCAGTGGCAGGGCCATCCACAGTTGAACCGTCAGGATGCCGGGATGGCGCAGGGTCGGCGTCGACGTATCGTCACCGCAGATCGCGTCGCCGACGATGTAGAACGCGACGAGTGTGACGAAACAGACGGTGATCCACGGGCCGCCCGCGACGAACGCGACGATCGACGCGATGCCGATCACGTGGAACAGAAAGTATTTCAGGTAATGGAACATCTCGGTGTCTCCTCCTCCATGCCGATATGGGAAAGTCAGGCGATTGCCTGCATGTCGTGCTGCGTGGTGAAGCGGTCCGCGTGAATCCGCGAGCGGGAGAGGCCGCGCGCGACCAGGACGTCGGTCGCCGCGTCGATCATGCGGGGCGGCCCGCACAGGTACGCGTGCGTCTGCGCCGGCAGGTCGGCCGCGATGGCGTCGGTCACCATCCCGCGCGAGCCGCGCCACGACGAATCGGCCGGCTCGTCGGACAGGATCGGTTGAAAATCGAAGCGGCCCGCCCAGCGGGCGGAGAGGTCGTGAATCGTGTCGAGCGCATACAGGTCGTGCTGCGCGCGTGCGCCGAACAGCAGCGTGACCGCGCGCGTCGTGCGTGCCGCGACGCCGTCTTCGAGCATCGCGAGAATCGGCGCGAGCCCGCTGCCGCCTGCGATCAGGATCAGCGGCGTCTCGGCCGGGCGCATCCAGAAATCGCCGAGCGGGCCTTCGACGCTCACGGTTCGGCCGACGAGATCGTGCGCATGAACGTGGCCCGAGAACACGCCGCCGGGCACCTTGCGGACGAGGAAATTCACTTGCGCATTCGGCCGCACGCGGGTCGCGAACGAGTAATGGCGCGCCTCGCCGGGCAGCGACGCGATCGACAGCTGCGCGTACTGGCCGGCCTTGTACGGCAGCGATTCGTCGAGTTGCACGCACAGGCGGACGATGTCGTGGGTCAGCCGGTCCTGGCCGATCACGCGGCCGTCGATCTTTCGTCGCGCGGCCTGCCGGCTCGTGTCGACGGCGATCGTCACGTCCGTTTGCGGGATGCTCTGGCACGCGAGGATGAAACCCTGGTCGAGATCGTTGTCGGACAGGATGTAGCCGGTCTGCGTCAGCTCCTTCACGCGCCCGTCGACGAGCTTGCACTTGCAGGTCGCGCAGCCACCGACGCGGCAGCTGTGCGGGAAGTCGATGCCGTGGCGCAGCGCTGCCTGCAACAGCGTTTCCGCCGGTTCGACCGTGATGGCGCGATCGTTGATGACGGCCTTCACAGTCTTGGTTTTTGTCAGGAATCGGAACATGTTCTCCCCATGCGGCCATAGCGATTGATGTGGCTTCATCGTAGGGAGCCGGCCGGCGTTACGGGAGTGCGCGAATTGACATCGATGGCGCATTTATTGTCAATTGATGTCCGTCGCTCACCCGGGAAACCCGACATGTCCGAGACGGACTTTTTTCTTCAACCGCAGTACGCGATCCAGATCGCCGATCAACTGGTCCGCATGGGCGGGCGTCCGCCCGACTGGTTCGTGCAACTGCAGCATCCGGGGCCGAACGGCGAGCTGACGATCCGGGATTTTTCGTTCGACGCGTTCAAGCGGCTGGTCGGCGATGCGCTCGACGCAACCGGCGAGCCGGCATTCGGGCTGCTGGTCGGTGAACGCCTGCGCGTCGGCAGTCACGGGATACTGGGCTACGCGGTCGCCAACAGCGTGACGGCGCGGCAGGCGCTGGAACTGATCGAGCGGTTCGTGCAGGTGCGCACGTCGCTCGTTTCCGCGAAGCTCGAGATCGTGGGCGAACATGCGCGGCTCGCGTTCGTCGAACGTCATCCGCTGGGCGACATCCGGCAGCCGGTGATGGAGGCGATCGTGCTGACGATCAAGAATCTGCTCGACTACATCACGCGCGGCACGAGCCGCACATCGTTCGTGGCGTTCCCGTTCGACGTGCCCGGCCATGCGGCGCTGGCGGGCGAACTGTTCGGTTGCGACGTGCGTTACGGCGTCGACTGGGCAGGCATGGCGTTTCCGGTGGCGGAACTCGACCGGCCGCTCGGCACCAGCAACCCGCACGCGTTGACGGAGGCGGTGCGCATCTGCCAGGACGAACTCGCGAACCAGAACCGGCAGCAGGCTTTTTCATCCAGGATCCGCCGGTTGATGTTCGACAAGGTCGGCGATTTCCCGACGCAGCGTTCGACCGCGCAATTGCTGAACGTCACGCCGCGCACGATGCATCGGCGGCTGGCCGACGAAGGCACGTCGTACCGCGAGATACTGGAAAGCGTGCGCCACAAGCTCGCGATCGAGAGCGTGAAGGCGGGCAAGCTCAGCCTGCAGGAAATCGCGTTTCTGCTCGGCTATGACAGCCTCGGCAATTTCCGGCGCGCGTTCAGGCGCTGGGAGGGCATGTCGCCGTCGGAATATCGTCAGTCGATGTAGCGGTGGCTTGGCGGCTGCTTCGGCGCGCAGGCCGGGGCGCGATGGCCTGTGCAAGCTCGATGACTTGCCGGCGCAACCACCCGTACGCCGGATCGTCGTGCGTGCGCTCGTGCCGGAGCATCGTCAACGCGAAAGGGCGACGTCGAAGGTCACCGCACCGGCGCGGCCGCGGCCAGCAGGCCGCGCAGGAACACCATGATCATGTGCCCGATCGGCACTTCGGACAGGATCGACTGCTGCAGCGACAGGCCCTGCGAGAGCCCCATGAACGAAATGGCCAGGACGGACGGCGGTTCGGGCGGCACCTTCTTCAGCCGCGCGAAAATCTGTTCGATGCAATGGGCGAGGCCATCGCGGTGGGCGTCCAGCAACGCCTGCGACGCGACGGCAAAAGCGGGGTTGCGCCGCCCCAGAAGCTTGAACTCGACACCCAGCACCGACCACTCGGGCTCGGCATCGACGGTCCGCGACCAGACCTCCAGCGCATTCAGTATGTCCTCCCCGGACGCGGACGGGTCGCTCAGCGCCCGGGCGATGTCGGCCACCTGCGTCGTCGAACGCTCCCGCATCAGTTCGACGAACAGCGCCTCCTTGCTCGCGAAGTTCGAATAGAACGCTCCCTGCGTATAGCCGGCCTCGGCCGCGATATCCCTGAGCGACGTGCCGCCGAACCCGCGGTCGACGAACAGCCGCTTCGCCGCGGCAAGCAAATGGGCGCGGGTCTGCAATTGGCTTGCTTCGCGGGTCAGCCGCGGGGGAAGGGGGGCCATGTTCATGGCAGGCAGGATATCAGTTGATATTTAAGATAGATACCATTACGATCCCATTTCAAATATCACTCGATATTTGAAATGCAGGGCGCGATTGTGTTGCTGAACGTTCGCAACGGGGATCCCCGGGGCGGACGATCGGGCGACGCGGGGGCGCGCACTGTGTGCCGGTGCGTGGTGGCGTGTCGTTGCCCTCGTGTCGCGTGCTTCGATGCGCCGACGCGAGCCGCTTGCCGATCCAGCGAATGCCGTCGTCACCGGGCGTCGTGAAACAGTCAGTTAGTCATGCGAATCATGCCGGTTCGCATGCGGACGCGGGGCAGGATGCAGAAGATGAGCGCGAGCAAGACCTATGCACAGCTCGTAGTCGAGCTGGCCGAACTGGACGAGGAAATCGAGCGCGCACGCGCGCGCGAACGCGTCGATGCGATCGAGGCGGTTCACTCGCTGATGGATACCTACGCGATCAAGCATCGCGACCTGGTCGGCCGCAACGGCAGTCGAGGTTCGTACGTCGTGAAGGTGCTGCCGGCGCGCTATCGCGATCCGGCGAGCGGGAAGGAGTGGAGCGGGCGCGGCAATGCGCCGCTCTGGATCCGGGGCAAGGATCGTCGTCAGTTCGTCGTCGTCAAGCCGCCGTCCACCGGCAAGAAAACCAGGACCCGCTGACCGCGTGCGCCGGGCTACGGCGACAGCGGCTTCGCCGGTCCCTGGCCGGGCGGCGTGAGCACCACGAGCAGCGTCGCGCCTTCGGGCGACGGCGCCACGTACGCATGCGGTCGATGCGACGAGAACAGCGCGCTTTCACCGGCGTGCAACCGCGTCGGCTCGCCGTGCTCGAAGTGCAGCTCCAGCTCGCCCGACAGCACGTAGCAGAACTCGTCGCCCTCGTGGCCGGCGAGCCCGCCGGCTTCGTCCACCGTGCGCGCGTCGACCTGCATGCGCAGCGTGATCATCCCGGCCGAGCTGTCGCGATGCAGCAGCGCATATTCGTACGGGATGTTCGCGATGCGCGTCGTGACGATGTCTTCCGCGTGGCACACGCTCAGCGCGTTGCGATGACGCGGCTGGTTGGTCAGCACGTCGCGCCAGTCGAAGCCCATGCCTTCGATGATCCGGTGCAGCACGCCGAAGGTCGGCGACATCTTGTTCGTCTCGATGCGCGAGAACGTTGCCGCGGGCACGCCCGTGAGCTGGCTGGCCTCGTTCAGCGTGAGGTCGCGCGACTGGCGCAGCGCGCGCAGCCGCTGTCCGATCTGGTCGGCGGGCACCTGAAGATGCTCGCGGCGCCGCGGCTTGAGCGGCAGCGCCGAAAGAATCGACGTGACGCGGGTTTTCTTGCTCATGATCGTCCGCCGGGGAGAATGTTTTTACCGATACGTAATGAAAATATACCGCATCGGTGCGAAGCCGGGCGATGGATTGCATGGCGCTTGTCGTCGACGGATATCGAGGCGTACACTTCCCGGGCGTCGACACGACGAGAACGGGGCATCCACGATGCCTCGTTTTTTCGGCCCTTGAATTTACGGATATGTAAATTCAAGGGCAGGGTACGACGCATCTCGTCCCGGCCGTCGGCACGCGGTGCCCCGTAGACGAAGGATGCAAGGGATGCCGCGCGCGTCCACGGCCAGAAATTTACGTATCGGTAATTTCGGAGAGAATGACCATGAGTCTGCAAGACGATCGGATGAACGGCGCGTATCGCGCGGAAGGCTGGGTGCAATGGCCCGGCGAGCCGGAGTTGAGTTTCCAGTTCGCGCGCACGCTCGGCGGCGCGCAGGAAGGCGCGAGCCTGATCAGCGAGTGCTTTCGCGCGGCGTCGCGGATGACGCCCGGCGATACCGAGAGCTGGTACCGCGAATGGCAGGTGCTTGCGAAAGCCAGCGAGCAGCGTGCGCTCGACGCGTACGAGCGCGGCTTCCTGCGTACCGCGAGCAGCAACTGGTTGCGCGCGGCCAACTACTACCGGTCGTCCGAGTTCTACCTCGCGCATGACGATGCGCGCCGGCGCGACAGCTTCGACAGCGTCGAACGCTGCTCGCATCGTTATCTCGAAGGGTTGACGCCGGCCGGCGAGGTCGTGCGCATCCCGTACGAGGGCGGCGCGCACCTCGACGCGTATTTCATCCCGTGCGCGGGCGGCGACGTGCGGTCGCCGGCGGTGATCGCGTTCGGCGGCCTCGACGAGTACAAGGACGAGCTGCTCCACGAGATGCCCAAGCACGCGCTCACGCGCGGCATGTCGCTGCTGCTGGTCGACCTGCCGGGGCAGGGCGGGACGCTGCGCCGGCAGGGGATCGTCAACCGCCCGGATACCGAAGTGCCGGTCGGTGCGTGCGTCGACTACCTGCTCACGCGCCGTGACGTCGATCCCGGCCGGATCGCGCTGTACGGCGCGAGCGTCGGCGGCGTCTACGCGGCGCGCGCGGCGTCGTTCGAAAAGCGCATCGTCGCGGTGGTGTCGGATTCGGTGATGTTCGACATGGCGTCGCTGTTCGCGAGCTGGCTCGATACGCCGGAGCGGCTCATCTGGCGCCACCTGAAATGGGTGTTCGGCTGCGCGACGCCGCAGGAAGTCGTCGACAAGGCGCGGGATTTCCGCCTCCAGGGCGTGATCGACCGGATTCCGGTGCCGTACCTGGTGCTGCAGGGCACGGAAGACTGGCTCGGGCTGAAGACGGCGACCGATACCTACGACTACGCGAAGGCGCATGGCGTCGACGCGACGCTCAGGTTGTTCGATCCGGATGAAACGGGCGCCGCGCACTGCCAGGTCGACAATCCGACGCTCGGCCAGGAATTCATCTGCGACTGGCTGGCGGCGCGGCTGGGCGTCGACCAGCGTGCGGTGCGGCAGCGTAGGCCGGCATTGGCGTGAGTTGAGCGCGGGCGCGCATCGATCTTCGGGAGACATCGTTCGCCGTGATGGCGCAGGTGACGTCTCCCGTGCGGCGCGCGCTTATCCGCGACCGACGAACGGCATGGCCGTCGCCATGATCGTCATGTTCAGGATGTTCGTGTCCAGCGGCAGGTTCGCCATCTGGACGATCGCGTTCGCGACATGCGTGACGTCCATGCGCGCCTCGGGTGCGAGGCTGCCGTCGGCCTGCGGGACGCCTTGCGTCATCCGGTCCGTGAGCGACGTTGCCGCGTTGCCGATGTCGATCTGGCTGCATGCGATGTTGTACCGGCGGCCGTCGAGCGCCAGCGATTTGGTGATCCCGGTCACCGCATGCTTGGTGGCCGTGTACGCGATCGTGTCGGGGCGCGGCGCATGTGCCGAGATCGAGCCGTTGTTGATGATCCGGCCGCCCTGCGGCGTTTGCGTTTTCATCAGGCGCCACGCGGCCCGCGCACACAGGAACACGCCGGTCAGGTTCGTCGCGACGACGCTGTTCCACACGTCGAATTCGTATTCGTCGAGCGAAACCGGCGGCGCGTTGCGGCCGGCATTGTTGAACAGCACGTCGAGCCGGCCGAACTGCTGCGCGATTTGGGCGAACGCGTGGTCGACCGATGCTTCGTCGGTGACGTCTGCAGGAAACACGTGCGCGTCGCCGCCGGCGGTGCGGATCGCATCCTGCGTGTCGCGCAACGATTCCTCGGTGCGTCCGAGCAGCGCGACGGTGAAACCGGCCTCAGCGAGCGCGATGGCCGCTGCACGACCGATGCCGGAGCCGGCGCCCGTGACGGCTGCGAATTTCTTCGAGACAGACATGGCTTGATTTCCTGCTGGTTGAAAGAGGGGCGAGGTGGCCGATGACCGCGATCATCGCCACTTCGGCAATGTAATTGAAATGCGCGGCGCGCATGTTCGAGCGACATCGTAAAGCCGGCGCGATGGCCGTGGCTATTTCTTCCGGCCCGGTACGGCCTTCCGCGCCCGCGTGCCCGTTTCCGCGAACAGATCGACCACCACGTCGCGCAGCCACTTGTTCCCCTCGTCCTGGTTGACCCGCGTATGCCAGAGCATGTGAATCGGCGCGCCCGGCACCGTGACGGGCAACGCGCGCCAGCCCAGCGAGAACGGTGCGGCGAGCTGCTGCGCGAGATGCTCGGGCACCGTCGCGATCAGGTCGGTGCGCTGCAGGATGTAGCCCACGCTCATGAAATGCGGCACCGTGAGCCGCACCTGGCGCGCCACGCGGCGGCGCTTCAGCCATTCGTCCACCTGCCCGTGACCGGTGCCGGCCGACACCACGACCAGATGCTCGGCATCGCGCCACGTGTCGACCGTCAGCGGCGCGTCCTCGAGCGGATGCCCGCGCCGGAACAGGCACACGTAGCGCTGATCGAACAGCCGGCGCTGATAGAAGCCGCCCTTGAGCTGCGGCAGCAGGCCGATCGCGAGATCGACGCGGCCGTCGGCCATTTCGTCGCCGAGGTTGACGCTCGTGTCGCGCACGGTATTGAGCGCAATGCCCGGCGCCGCTTGCGACAGGTGTTCGAGCAGCGCGGGCAGGAACACGACTTCGCCGATGTCGGTCATGCCGATCGTCAACGTGCGCGTGGCGCGCAGCGGATCGAAACCGGTCTCGGGGTTCAGCGCGGCGTGCAGTGTCGCGAGCGCGTGCGACACGGGTTCCGCGAGGCGCAGCGCGAACGGTGTCGGCACCACGCCGCCCGGCCCGCGCACGAACAGCGGATCGCCGAGCCGGCGGCGCAGCTTCGC
Source organism: Burkholderia sp. Ac-20392 (assembly GCF_017104585.1). Lineage (NCBI taxonomy): Bacteria > Pseudomonadati > Pseudomonadota > Betaproteobacteria > Burkholderiales > Burkholderiaceae > Burkholderia > Burkholderia sp. Ac-20392. Next base: position 2,426 of record NZ_JAAGPB010000006.1, on the reverse strand, counting down.
GAGCGCATTGCTCACGCCCGGCTGGCTCATGTTCATCTGTTCGGCGACGCTCGACACGCGCCGTTCCTGCATCAGCCGCTGGAACAGCAGCAGCAGGTTGAGGTCGATATCGCTCAGTTCCATGGGTTTTGCCTTGCCGGGTTCATTGCTGCCAGTGATGAAGCAGATTCTGGTCATTTTATTGCGGGATGAAAGTCCGCTCCCGAGAATACCGATACGGCCCATGCAATCGACATGACCGCTGCGCACGCCGCAGACCCCACATCGGAATATCGGAGACACCTTCATCATGCAGACGAACCTGAAGATTGCGATCGTCGGCGCCGGGATCGGCGGCCTGACGCTCGCGCTCGCCCTGCGCGAGCACGGCATCGACGCGCAGCTCTACGAACAGACGGAGGTGTTGCGCGAAGTCGGCGCGGCCGTCGCGCTGTCGGCCAATGCGACGCGCTTCTACGAACGCATGGGATTGCGGGCGGCCTTCGACGCGGTGTGCGCGGACATCCCGGGGCTCGTCTATCGTGACGGCCGCAGCGGCGCGGTGATCGGCCATCATCGCGGCGATCCCGACTATCGCCGGCAATTCGGCGGCGCGTACTGGGGCGTGCATCGCGCGGACCTGCAGGCCGTGCTGTCCAGGGCCGTCGGCCTCGACGCCATCCATCTCGGCCATCGGCTGACCGATCTCGCGCAGCATCCCGATCGCGTCACGCTGTCGTTCGACAACGGTGTGCGCGTCGACGCCGATCTCGTGATCGGCGCGGACGGCGCGCGCTCGATCACGCGGCGCTGGATGCTCGGCTACGACGATGCACTGTATTCGGGATGTTCGGGGTTTCGCGGCGTGGTGCCGGCCGCGCGGCTGAGCCTGTTGCCCGATCCTGAAACGCTGCAGTACTGGATCGGGCCGCACGGGCACCTGCTGCACTATCCGATCGGCGACGACGGCGACCAGAATTTCCTGCTGGTCGAGCGTCATCCGTCACCGTGGCCGTCGCGCGACTGGGTGATGCCGTCGGAAGAGGGCGAGCAACTGCGCGTGTTCAGGGACTGGCATCCGGCGGTGGTGCAGATGATCACGGCTGTGCCGATCAGCCAGCGCTGGGGACTGTTCCATCGGCCGCCGCTCGGCCGTTGGAGCCGCGGGCGCGTGACGCTGATCGGCGACGCCGCGCATGCGCTGGTGCCGCACCACGGGCAGGGCGCGAACCAGTCGATCGAGGATGCGGTGGTGCTGGCCGCGCAACTGGTGCAGGCCGGGCCGGGCAACTGGCGCGAAGCGCAGGAAGCGTACGAGCGGCTGCGTCGTGGCCGCACGCGCAAGGTGCAGTACGCGTCGATCTCCGTGGCCGACGTGCTGCACCTGCCCGACGGGCCGGCCGCGCAGGGGCGCAATGCGCGTCTGGCCGAGCGCGACAGCGTGTTGCATCACCTGGACTGGATTCACGATTTCGATGCGCTGGCCGGGGAGCCGAGCGAGCGGCAGGGTGGCACGTGGCTTTGAGCGCTCAGTCTCGAGCACGTCATCCCGGCGCGACAGGTGTGCCGGGATGGCGGGCGCAGGGCATGAGACTGATCGAGAGATGACGGCTCGCTGGTCACCGGCCGGTTTGACGAACAAAATGGGCGGGGCAGTGCCCGCCCACCGTCACTTCACGCATTCGAGCGCGTACTTCAACCCCTGCCCGAGCAGCCCGCGCCATACGTCCCACGTATGCCCGCCGTCGACGATGCGCAGCTCGGCCGGGTTCTGCGCGCGGCGCAGGTGCGTGTACAGCACGCTCGATTCGGCCTGGATGGTCAGGTCGTCGTCGCCGGCTGCGATGAACATCGGGATTCGCCAGCTGCGCGCGAAATAGCCGCGCATCAGCGCCGGGTAGTTGAGCTCGTGCCACACGCGCGAGTCGAACTGCCGGTCGCCGAACACGCCGACGTAGCGCGCGGCGGAATTGAGCGGCGGCTCGTTCGCATAGATCGCGGGGCTCAGCAGCATTGCGCCGCAGAACAGCCCGGGTTCGAGCAGCGAGAAGCGCAGCGCGCCGAAGCCGCCCATCGACACGCCGCCGATCGCGCGGCCGGCACGCTGGTTCGACACCGCGAAGTGCGCTTCGACTTCGGGCAGCAGGTCGTTGAGGAACGCGCTCTGCATCTTCTCCTTGCGGTCGACGTACCAGTCGGTGCCGCCCTGCGGCATCACGATCACGACCGGCGGAATCTCGCGGCGCTCGATCAGCGTGTCGGCGGTGGCCTGCAGCCGGCCCTGCGTGACCCAGTCGTTCGCGTTGCCGGCGTTGCCGTGCAGCAGGTACATCACCGGGTAGCGCGCGCCTTCCGGGTTGTAGCCGGGCGGCAGGTAGACCGTGTACGACCAGTCGCGCTTCAGCGACGCCGACCGGAACGTGCGCAGCACGACGCTGCTGCCCGGA
>NZ_JAAGPB010000070.1:0-26305 GCF_017104585.1 Burkholderia sp. Ac-20392 | reverse complement strand
TCTCCTGGCTTGCCCTTGAGCAGCGATTCGGGGTGACGCTCGAGGTAGTCGGCGAGCGCGTTCAGCGACTGCAGCGTGCGCGTGAGCTCCTTCAGCGCGCCGCGCACGTCGGACTGCAGCGGCGAATCCTGCTGCAGCGTCGCTTCGGCGGTGGAGAAGGTCTGCTTCGCGGCCGACAGCGTGTCGCGCGCTTCCGGCGCGACCTGCGTGTCGAGCTGCTTGAACAGCTTGTCGGCGTTCGACAGTGCGCTGTTCAGGTTCGCGCCGATCTGGTCGAACGGCACCTTGTCGAGCTTCTTCGCGATGTCGGCGACCTGCAGCTGCAGCTCGTCGAGCGTGTTCGGCACGGTCGGCAGCTCGAGCGGCTGGCGCGCCGTGTCGATCTTCACGGCCGGCGCCTTCGGGAAGAAGTCGAGCGCGACGTACAGCTGGCTCGTCAGCAGGTTGCCGGTGCGCAGCTGGCCGCGCAGCCCGTGCTGGACGAGCCGCTCGACGATCTCGCGGCGGGCCGGTTCGCCCTTGCTCTCGATCGTTTCGCGGAAACGGCGGCCGAGGCGTTCCGGATACACGTTCATCGTCACCGGCATCAGGAAGTTCTTCGTCTTCGGGTCGAAGTCGATGCCGATGTTCGTCACTTCGCCGAGCACGATGCCGCGGAAGTCGACCGTCGCGCCGACGGCGAGCCCGCGCAGCGACTGGTTGAAGTTCATCACGACCTGCAGCGGCTGGCCGTCCGGGTCGCGCATCGCGTCGCCCTCGTCGGACGCGAGGCGGAACGTCGTGTTGTTCGGCGCCGTCGTGCCGGATCCCTGGTTAGGCGGCGTCTGGAACGCGATGCCGCCGAGGATCACCGTCGCGAGCGACTGCGTGTTCAGCTTCAGGCCGCTCGAGTCGAGCCGCAGGTCGACGCCGCTCGCCTGCCACCAGCGCGAGTTCACGCCGACGTACTGGTCGTACGGCGCATTGACGAACACGTTGAAGGTGACGCCAGTGCCGTCCTTGTCGAGCGAGAAACCGACCACCTGGCCGACCTGCACGCGGCGGTAGTAGACGGGCGAGCCGATGTCGACCGAACCGAGCGAATCGCCGCGCAGCACGTACTGCGTGCCTTTCTGGTCGCCCGTGACGGCGGGCGGCGTCTCGAGCCCCGTGAAGTCGGTCAGCGTATCGTCCGAGCGCCCGGCGTCGACGCCGATGTAGGCGCCCGACAGCAGCGTGCCGAGCCCCGACACGCCGGTCGCGCCGACGCGCGGCCGCACGATCCAGAAGCGCGAGCCCTTGACCGCGAAGTCCTCCGCTTCCTTCTTGAGCTGCACCTGGACGAGCACGCGCGACAGGTCTTTCGACAGCTTGATCGTCTTGACCATGCCGATCTCGACGTCCTTGTACTTGACCTGGGTCTTGCCGGGCTCGAGCCCTTCGGCGCTGTGGAAGCTGATCGTGATTTCCGGGCCGCGCTCGCGCACGGACTTGATCACGAGGCCGATGCCGATCAGCGCGGCGATCAACGGCACGAGCCAGACGAGCGACGGCAGCCAGCCGCTTTTCGTCGAGATCGTCGGATCGGGCGGCCGGGGCGCGTCGTGCTGCGGGCCTTGTGGACTATTCATGGTGATTCCCTGAGGTTTCGACTGGATCCCAGATCAGGCGGGGATCGAACTGCATCGATGCGAGCATCGTCAGGATCACGACGGAACCGAACGCGAGCGCGCCTGGGCCGGCCGTGATGATGGCGAGCGAACGAAAATGGACGAGCGCGACGGTCAGCGTCACGACGAAGATGTCGAGCATCGACCAGCGGCCGATGCGTTCGACGATCCGGAACAGGCGCGTGCGCTGCAGCGGCCGCCAGGCGGTGCGGCGCTGCGCGCTGATCACGAGGATCAGCAGCACGCCGAGCTTGAGCATCGGCACGAGGATGCTGGCGACGAACACGACGACGGCGAGCGGCCAGTCGCCGGAGACCCAGAAATAGATGACGCCGCTCATGATCGTGTCTTCCTGCGAGCCGACGATCGACGCCGTACGCATGATCGGCAGCAGGTTCGCGGGAATGTACAGGATCGCGGCTGCGAGCAGCAGCGCCCACGTGCGCATCAGGCTGTTCGGCGTACGGAAATGGAGGACGCTGCCGCAGCGTGCGCAGTGGGCGTGCGGATGGTCGAGCGTCTGCACGAGCCCGCATGCGTGGCAGCTGGCGTAGCCCTCGCGGGCGGCGGTCGGGATCGTCATCGGCGGGCGGCTCCCGGCAGCGGGGCGGCATCGTCGGGCTGCCCGGGCGAACGCCCGGCGCGCAGGTCGTCGGCGATGTCCCACAGCGTGCGCGGATCGAACATCAGCACGACGGCGATCATCAGCGTGAGCGCGGCGAATGCGAACAGCGCGGCATCGGGAACGACCCTTGCGAGACTCACCATCTTCACGATCGTGACGAGGATCCCGAGCATGAACACCTCGATCATCCCCCACGGCCGCACGAGCTCGATCGCGCGCAGCACCAGGTTGAAGCCGGGCGGGACGAGGCCGCGCCGGATCGGCAGCAGCAGGTACAGCAGCGCGGCCATCTCGATGAGCGGGAACAGCACGGTCGAGCAGAACACCATCACGCCGACGATCGCCATGTCCTGGTGCCACAATGAATCGATCGCACCGATCAGCGTGGTCTGCACGCGGTTGCCGTTCACGTCCATTTCGAGGATCGGGAACACCTGCGCGATCGTGAACGTGATCAGCGCCGCGAGCGCGAGCGCGCAGATCCGCTCGATCTGCGCGGCGCTGTTGCGATAGAGCAGCGCATCGCAGCGCGGGCAGCGCGCGGATTCACGTCCGCTCAGGCGCGGTTTGTGCAACAGTGCGTCGCACTCGTGGCAGGCAATCAGGTCGTTTCGTTGCATGGAAAAGGCAGTTGTGCGACGGCTGGGGAGACGCGTCGACGGGGCCGGAACCCGCGCCAATCTTACCAAAAGGCCTTTTTCGGCGTGTCAACGATCGCGGGTCCGGTGACTGATCGGTAACATGACAGGAAACCGTCAGCCGGCTGGCGTGCCTGTCTTCAGAGTCCGCGCGTGTCAAAAGGTTGCGGTAGCATGGCGCCCTTGACAAGCGTCGGACCAATCTCCGGCGCGGCTGTTCGCTGAACTGAGGAATCCAAGATGGCATCGAATTCGCTGCCGGCCCGGCCGGTACGCTATACGCAGACGGCGATCGCGCTGCACTGGCTGATTGCACTGCTGATCGTCTGTGCGTTCGCGATGGGCTGGGTGATGACCGACATCCCCGGCTTCACGCCGACCAAGCTGAAGTACTTCTCGTGGCACAAGTGGATGGGCGTGACGATATTCGCGCTGGTCGTCATCCGCGTGCTGTGGCGTGCAACCCACGTGCCGCCGGCGCTGCCGGGCGGTACGCCGGCGTGGCAGCGTGCGGCGTCGCACGGCGTGCACATCCTGCTGTACGTGCTGATGATCGTGATTCCGGTGACGGGCTACCTGTACAGCTCGGCGGCGAACATCCCGGTCGTCTATCTCGGCATCGTGCCGCTGCCGCGGCTGATCGACCCCGATCCGGTGCTGAAGGAAACCTTCAAGACGCTTCACGTGTCATTGAATTACATTCTGCTTGCGCTTGTTTCGCTGCACGTGGTCGCGGCGCTCAAGCACCAGTTGTTGGACCGCGACGGCCTGCTGTCGCGGATGCTCCCCTTTGCCAAATGAAGGATCCCATGAAAGTGTCTTTCTCCCGCTCCATGCTGACCGCGTTCGCTGCGGTGTCACTTGTCGCGTCGGGCGCGGCGCTCGCCGATGTCGATCTCGCGAAGAGCAAGGTGTCCGCCGTGTCGAAGCAGATGAACGTGCCGACAGAAGGCGCGTTCAAGAAGTTTTCCGCGCAGGTGAAGTTCGACCCGGCGAAAGCCGCGCAGGGCAGCGCCCAGATGACGATCGACGTCGCGAGCTATGACCTCGGCGACAAGATGTACAACGACCAGGTTGCCGGCAAGGACTGGTTCGACGCGAAGGCGTATCCGCAGGCGACGTTCGTGTCGTCGGCGATCGCGCCGGCGGGCGGCAACAAGTACAACGTGACCGGCAAGCTGACGATCAAGGGCAAGTCCGAGAACGTCACGGTGCCCGTCACGGTCACGCAGAGCGGCGCGACGCAGACCTTCGACGGCGTGCTGCCGATCAAGCGCTCGGCCTTCAACGTCGGCACTGGCGAGTGGAAGGACACGTCGGTCGTCGCGGACGAAGTGCAGATCAAGTTCCATCTCGTCGCCACCAAGTAAGCGGCGGGCTGTTGCCTCACCCGAACGCCGCGCGAGGGCGCGGCGCCGTTCCAAGGAGAAAGAGTTTGAAAAAGCAACTGATCATCGCCGCGGGCGCGCTGGCAGCGTCGCTGTCGTTCTCGGCCTTTGCCGAAAGCGCCACGTACCAGTTCGACCCGAGCCACACGTACCCGAGCTTCGAGGCTGACCACATGGGCGGCCTGTCGGTCTGGCGCGGCAAGTTCGACAAGTCGAGCGGCACCGTGACGCTCGACCGCGCGGCAAAGACGGGTACGGTCGACGTGACGACCGACATCGCGTCGATCCACACCGGCAGCACGAAGCTCGACGAGCATCTGCAGACGGCCGAGTTCTTCGACGTCGCCAAGTTCCCGCAGGCGAACTACAAGGGCGCGATCAAGTTCGACGGCGACAAGCCGGTGTCGGTGGTCGGCAACCTGACGCTGCATGGCGTCACGAAGCCGGTCACGCTGAAGATCGATTCGTTCAAGTGCATGCCGCACCCGATGCTCAAACGTGAAGTGTGCGGTGTCGACGCCGTCGGCGAATTCGACCGCAGCGATTTCGGCCTCGACTACGGCAAGCAGTACGGCTTCAAGATGAAGACGAAGCTGCTGATAACGGCCGAAGCGCTCAAGCAGCAGTAAGCCCGCCGGCCGGGCCGGCCTTCGCGCCGGCCCGCCGCGAGCCCGCCGCCGCGTTCCCGTCAGGGGGCGCGGCGGTTTTTATTTGCGCGCCTATAATCGCCCGAGCGCCGTACCCGGCGCCGGGCAGGCCGACGGCGCACGCGCGGCCGCCTCGAACAGAACGTACAACGACAAGGAGATCGCCGATGCATGCCGTCACGCAGTCCCGTTCCATTGCCTCGTCGCCGCGCGTGTGGCGCGCGGTGGTCGCCGCGTCGATCGGCAACGCGCTCGAGTGGTTCGATCTCGTCGTCTACGGCTTCTTCGCGGTGACGATCTCAAAGCTGTTCTTCCCGGCCGGCAACGACACCGTGTCGCTGCTGCTCACGCTCGGCACGTTCGGCGTGTCGTTCTTCATGCGCCCGCTCGGCGCGATCGTGCTCGGCGCGTATGCCGACCGCGAGGGCCGCAAGGCCGCGCTCACGCTGTCGATCCTGCTGATGATGGGCGGCACGCTGATCATCGCGGTGCTGCCGACCTACGAGACGATCGGCGTCGCGGCGCCGGTGATCCTCGTCGCCGCGCGGCTGATGCAGGGCTTCTCCGCCGGCGGCGAGTTCGGCAGCGCAACCGCGTTCCTCGCCGAGCACGTGCCGGGCCGGCGCGGCTTCTTCGCGAGCTGGCAGGTGGCGAGCCAGGGGCTCACGACGCTGCTCGCCGCCGGCTTCGGCACCGTGCTGAACTCGCAGCTCACGGCCGCGCAGATGGCTTCCTGGGGGTGGCGCGTGCCGTTCTTCTTCGGCCTGCTGCTCGGGCCGGTTGCGTACTACATCCGCACGAAGGTCGACGAGACGCCTGAGTTCCTCGCGGCGGAAGGCACCGCGAATCCGCTGCGCGACACGTTCGCGTCGCACAAGGCACGTCTGGTCGCCGCGATGGGCGTGGTGGTGCTCGGCACCGTCGCGACCTATCTCGTGCTGTTCATGCCGACCTACGGCGTGAAGCAGCTCGGCCTCGCGCCGTCGGCCGCGTTCGCGGCGATCCTCGTCGTCGGCGTGATCCAGATGGCGTTCGCGCCGCTCGTCGGCCACTGGTCGGACACTTACGGCCGCGTGCGCGTGATGATCGCGCCGGCCATCGGCATCCTCGTGCTGATCTATCCGGCATTCGCGTACCTGGTTGCCCATCCGGGCTTCGGCACGCTGATCGCGCTGCAGGTGCTGCTTGCGTTCCTGATGACGGGCTACTTCGCGGCGCTGCCGGGTTTGCTGTCCGAAGTGTTTCCGGTGCAGACGCGCACGACCGGGATGTCGCTCGCCTATAACGTCGCGGTGACGATCTTCGGCGGCTTCGGGCCGTTCATCATCGCGTGGCTGATCAAGGCGACCGGGATGAAGACCGCGCCGAGCTTCTACCTGATGTTCGCGGCCGTGCTGAGCCTCGTGGCGCTGGTCGTGCTGCGCAAGCGGTTCGGGTTCCGGTAACCGGGCGGGGCGGCGTGCGTCAGTTGCCGGCGCGCTCGCATACGGGCCGTGCCGGCATCAGTTGCGGTTTGGCTTCGATGGTGTGCACCGGGCGCCCGGCGAGTGCGGCAAGCGCCTGCCCGAGTTGCCAGTCGGTTGCCGTGCCGAACTCGCGCTGCGGCAGCGCCGCGCCCTTCGCCGTATCGACTTTCGCGAGCGCACGTTGCTCGCGCAGCTTCTGCCGTTCCTTGCGTACCTTCGCGAACGGATCGGGCGCCAGCCGGTCCGCGTACGGCGCGCGGGCGAGATCGGCTTCCCGGTACCACAGCAGCACGCCGTCGACGTCCGAGTCGCGGCGCGGCGGCACGAGCCAGTCCGGCACGACGCCGTAGCCGTCCATCGGGCAGCCGTTCGGCCGCAGGTTGCGCGCGTACGTGAAATTCAGGCGCGTGCCGTCGATCAGGTCGACGCCCGTCTGCGCGAGCCCCTTCCCGTAGGTCGGCATGCCGAGCAGCTTCGCGCGGCCGAGATCCTTCAACGCCGCTGCGGTCGCCTCGGCGGCTGACGCGCTTTGTCCGTCGACGAGCACGACGAGCGGCACGGTGCGCCACCAGTCGTCGGCCTGCAGCGGCGCGAGCGGATCCTGCCCGTGCATGACCGGCAATTCGTAGTCGGGCCAGTTGGTCGTGTAGCGGCGGCGGTTGGCGTCGCCGCGCTCGACCGTCACCATCGCGGTGCGGTCGCGGCCCGCGAACAGCGCGGTGATGCCGATCGCCGCATTGAGCGCGCCGCCGCCGTTGATGCGCAGGTCGAGGATCGCGCCTTTCACCGGCGGGCCCGCGCGGCGTGCCGCCTGCACCGCATCGATGTAGTCGCCGACCGCCGGCTCGGGAAAGCTCGACAGCCGCGTGTACAGGATGTCGCCGTCGAGCCGTTTCGCGGTCGCGGGATGCGGCTTGAGGATCGTCCGCACCGGCGCGAAGCTCAGCACCGCGTGCGACGGGCCGCGCTGGACCGTGAGCTTCAGCGGCACGCCCGCGTCACCCTTGGCGAGTTTGGTCAGGTCGGCGGGATCGATGCCGACGACGCTCGTATCGTTCATCGCGACGACGAGATCGTCCGGGCGCACGCCGGCCTTTTCCGCGGGCGCGTCGGGAATCACGTCGACGATGTGCAGCCCGTCGGGCCGCGTCTCGAACACGATGCCGATGCCGGGCGTGCCGTCGCGCGCGCGCCGTTCGTCGTCGCGCCGCTCCTGCTCCTCCTTCGCGTCGAAGAAACGCGCGTACGGCAGCGTCTTGATCCCCGCGTGAGTCGTTGCGTCGAGCAGCGCACCGATGTCGATGTCGGTCAGGTGCTGTTTCTTCAGCACTTCGACGGCCGCCTTGAGTTCGCAGATCTGCGGCTCCCAGTCGGGCGGGCAGGGTGAAGGCGGCTGGGCGGAGGCGGGTGGGGAAGCGGGTGCAGAAGCGGGCGGGGCGGACGCCGGCTGTTGCGCCCCGACGGATGACGCACACGGCAGGAGCGCGGCCGTGACGGCTGCGCAAACGGCAAGGCGAAGAACGACACGCGTGGGAGGCATCATCGGAACCGCACGTTTGAACGGAGGGCGAAGGTGCTGTCCCGGTGACGCACAGCCGGCAGGCGGCGCGGCGGGACGGTCACGATTGTAGCCGACGCGCGTGACGGGGCAGGGCGAGCGGGCGGCGCGATGCATGGCAGTGGCGCGGGCATGAAAAAAGCCGGCCCAACCGGGCCGGCTTTTTCGTCTGTGCCGAAGCAGCGTGGCGCTTAAACCTGCGCGCCTGCGTTCGGATCGTCCGGATCGTGCGCGGACTTCTTTTCCTTGATCAGGTCTTCGCGCTTGATACCGAGCCACATCGCGAGCGAGCCCGCGACGAACACCGACGAGTAGATGCCGAACATGATGCCGACCGTCAGCGCGAGTGCGAAGTAGTGCAGCGTCGGACCGCCGAAGAAGAACATCGACAGCACCATCATTTCGGTCGACGTGTGCGTGATGATCGTACGCGACATCGTGGTCGTGATCGCGTGGTTGATCACTTCCTGCACGCTCATCTTGCGTTCGCGGCGGAACGTTTCGCGGATCCGGTCGAAGATGACGACCGACTCGTTGACCGAGTAGCCGAGCACCGCGAGGATGGCCGCGAGCACCGCCAGCGAGAACTCCCACTGGAAGAACGCGAAGAAGCCGAGAATGATCACGATGTCGTGCAGGTTGGCGATGATGCCGGCCACTGCGTACTTCCACTCGAAGCGGAACGACAGGTAGATCACGATGCCGATCACGACGCACGCGAGCGCGAGCAGGCCGTCGGTCGCGAGCTCCCGGCCGACCTGCGGGCCGACGAACTCGACGCGCTGCAGCGTGACGTCCGGGCTCTGCGCCTTCAGCGCGCCCATTACCTGGTCGCTCTGCTGCGCGGACGTGAGGCCTTCCTTCAGCTGCAGGCGGATCAGCACGTTGCGCGACGTGCCGAAGTTCTGCACCTGCGCGTCGGCGTAGCCGAGCTTGCCGAGCGTTGCGCGCACGGGTTCGAGTTCAGCGGCCTGCTGGTACTGCACCTCGATCACCGTCCCGCCGGTGAATTCGACGGACAGGTGCAGCCCGCGGTGGAACAGGAAGAACACGGCGGCGAGGAACGTGACCAGCGAGATCACGTTGAACACCAGCGCGTGCCGCATGAACGGAATGTCTTTACGGATGCGGAAAAATTCCATGGTCTTCTCCGGGGCCTTATTGGGTCGAGCCCGGTTTCTTCGGCGACACGCCTTGCTGCGCGCGGTTGCGCAGCTGCGGCTTGCCGGCGGCGCGCGGCGCGTTGCCCTTGGCGGGCGCGGCGAGCTTCGCGGCACGTGCGGTGTCGGTCGATTCGTCTGCGTCGGAGAACGATGCGGCGGCAGCGGCGCCTTCCGGCTTCCACACCTGGCCGATCGCGAGCGACTTCAGCTTCTTGCGGCCGCCGTACCAGAGGTTGACGATCCCGCGCGAGAAGAACACCGCGGAGAACATCGACGTCAGGATACCGAGGCAGTGCACGATCGCGAACGCGCGAACCGGGCCCGAGCCGAACGCGAGCAGCGCGAGGCCGGCGATCAGCGTCGTGACGTTCGAGTCGAGAATCGTCGCCCATGCATGCGCGTAGCCGGCCTGGATCGCGGTCTGCGGCGGCTGGCCGGCGCGCAGTTCTTCACGCACGCGCTCGTTGATCAGCACGTTCGCGTCGATCGCCATACCGAGCGCGAGCGCGATAGCGGCGATACCGGGCAGCGTCAGCGTTGCCTGCATCAGCGACAGCACGGCGACGAGCAGCAGCAGGTTCACCGACAGGCCGATCACCGACACCACGCCGAACAGCATGTAGTACGCGATCATGAACACGGCGATCGCGCAGAAGCCCCAGATCACCGAGTGGACGCCCATCTTGATGTTGTCGGCGCCGAGGCTCGGGCCGATCGTGCGTTCCTCGATGATGTCCATGGGAGCCGCGAGCGAACCGGCGCGCAGCAGCAGCGCGAGGTCGGCCGCGGCCTGCGGCGTCGGCTGGCCCGTGATCTGGAAGCGGTCGCCGAGTTCCGACTGGATCGTCGCGACCGTCAGCACTTCGCCCTTGCCCTTCTCGAACAGCACCATCGCCATCGGCTTGCCGATGTTCTCGCGCGACACCGCGCGCACCGAGCGGCCACCCGCCGAATCGAGGCGGATGTTGACCGACGGACGCTGGTGATCGTCGAAGCCGGCCGATGCATCGATGATGCGGTCGCCCGTGAAGATCACTTCCTTCTTCAGCAGCACCGGCGCCTGGTTGCCCTGCGTGAACAGTTCCTCACCCGGCGGCACCGGGTCGTTCGGGTTCGGGTGCGTGTTGATCGGGTCGGCGAGGCGCGCCTCGAGCGTCGCGGTGCGGCCGATGATGTCCTTCGCCTTCGCGGTGTCCTGCACGCCCGGCAGCTCGACGACGATGCGGTCGCTGCCTTGCTGCTGCAGGATCGGCTCGGACACGCCGAGTTCGTTCACGCGGTTGTGGAGCGTCGTCAGGTTCTGCTTGAGCGCGGCGTCCTCGACGGACTTCTGCACGGCCGGCGTGAACGTGCCGACGACTTGCGTGCCGCCACCGCCGGGCTGCGTCGCCCATTGCAGTTCGGTGATCGACAGCGCGAGCACCTTGCGGGCGTCTTCCGCCGTCTGCGCATCGCTGAAGTTGACGACCACGGACTGGTCGACGCGGCTCACGCCACCGTCGCGGATGTTCTTGTCGCGCAGCAGCGTGCGCGCGTCGGACGCGTCGGAATCGAGCTTCTTCGTCAGCGCACCCGTCATGTCGACCTGGAGCAGGAAGTGGACGCCGCCACGCAGGTCGAGGCCGAGATACATCGGCAGCGCGTGCAGGGCAGTCAGCCAGCGCGGCGACGCGCTCTGCAGGTTCAGGGCGACGACGTACTGCGGATCGTTCGGGTCGGCATTCAGCGACTTCTGCAGCAGGTCCTTGACGCGCAGCTGCGTATCGGTGTCCTTCAGGCGCACGCGGATGTTCGCGTTGGTCGCCGTGTTCTCGAAGGTGACGTCGTCCGGCGTGATCTGCGCGGAGGCGAGCGCCGATTCGACCTGGGTCAGCGTGGTCGAGTCGAGCTTGACCGTGGCCTTGCCGCTCGACACCTGCACCGCCGGCGATTCGCCGAAGAAGTTGGGCAATGTGTACAGAAGGCCGATGGCGAGCGCCACGACCATCACGACATATTTCCAGAGTGGATAACGATTCATGAGGGAGCCGAACGGGTGGTTGGCGTGAAAGCGTCGCGTCCGGCGCCGCGGCGGCCCGCTCTCTCAGGCAGGCACGGCGCGGGGAGCCGGACGCTCGGTGAAGGGCTTACAGCGACTTGATCGTGCCCTTCGGCAGAATGGTCGTGACCGCAGCCTTCTGCACGGTGATTTCGGTGCCTTCGGCGATCTCGACGCCGATGTAGCCTTCGGTGACCTTCGTCACCTTGCCCACGAGGCCGCCGCTCGTGACGACTTCGTCGCCCTTGGCCATGGCCGCGAGCATGTTGCGATGCTCCTTCTGACGCTTCATCTGCGGACGGATCATGATGAAGTAGAGCACGGCAAACATCAGGATGAGCGGCAGGAAGCTCATCAGGCTCGATTCGGCGCCACCGGCACCTTGGGCGAACGCGTTGGAAATGAACGGCACGTTGGTCTCTCCGTAGGGGAAGATCGAAAAATAAGCCGGTTATTCTACCACCGGCCCCATGCGCAAACGGATCGGCAAATGCGCTTTCGGATCAAGCTGTTAAAGCGCGAACCGGTACCGTTGCGACTTGTTTGGAAAGGTAATTGTAATATTTGGCGGTCGGGTTCGACAGTTGGGCCGCGTTATTTAGTACACGTCCCATGTGACGGGCCGCCCATCGGGCCACCCGCGCGGCTGCCCGTCCGTCAGTCGACCCCTCTGGCGCGATCCTCCGCGAAGCGCTGGCGGAACGCGTCGAACGTGTGGGTCTCGATCGCTTCGCGGATCTCGCTCATCAGCTGCAGGTAGTAGTGCAGGTTGTGGATCGTGTTGAGCTGCGCGCCGAGGATCTCGCCGACGCGGTGCAGGTGATGCAGGTAGCCGCGCGAGAAGTTCTGGCACGTGTAGCACGTGCAGCTCGCGTCGAGCGGCTTCAGCGAGTTCTTGTGCGTCGCGTTGCGGATCTTCACGTCGCCGAAGCGCGTGAACAGCCAGCCGTTGCGCGCGTTGCGGGTCGGCATCACGCAGTCGAACATGTCGACACCGTTGGCGACGCCTTCGACCAGATCCTCCGGCGTGCCGACGCCCATCAGGTAGTGCGGCTTGTTGGCCGGCAGCTTCGGGCCCACGTGGCGCAGCACGCGCATCATGTCTTCCTTCGGCTCGCCGACCGACAGCCCGCCGATCGCGAGGCCGTGGAAGCCGAGTTCCGCGAGGCCCGCGAGCGATTCGTCGCGCAGGTCCTCGAACATCCCGCCCTGGACGATCCCGAACAGCGCGTTCGGGTTGCCGAGCCGGTTGAACTCGTCGAGCGAGCGCTTCGCCCAGCGCAGCGACATGCGCATCGAGTCGGCCGCTTCCTTGTGCGTGGTCGGCACGCCGTTGGTCGCATACGGCGTGCACTCGTCGAACTGCATCACGACGTCGGAGTTCAGCACCTTCTGGATCTGCATCGACACTTCCGGCGACAGGAACAGCTTGTCGCCGTTGATCGGCGACGCGAACGTGACGCCGTCCTCGGTGATTTTGCGCAGGTCGCCGAGCGAGAACACCTGGAAGCCGCCCGAGTCGGTCAGGATCGGCTTGTTCCAGCCCATGAACGCATGCAGGCCGCCGTGCGCGTCGATCGTGTCGAGGCCCGGGCGCAGCCACAGGTGGAACGTGTTGCCGAGGATGATCTGGGCCTTGATCTCGTGCAGCTCGCGCGGCTGGATCGCCTTCACGGTGCCGTACGTGCCGACCGGCATGAAGATCGGCGTCTCGACCACGCCGTGGTTGAGCTTCACGCGGCCGCGGCGCGCATGGCCGTCGGTCGTCAGCAGTTCGAATTCGAGCCCGTTCGCCGGGCGGTCCTGCACGGGGGCGTGCGTATCGTGGGATGAGCCTTCGGTCATCGCGTCATTCTCCTCGCTACCGGAAAACAGTCCGGCGCATGTTGGAAACGCCGCCGGGCACCCGGCGGCGGGGAAAAGGGTGTGTCGTGGTCAGGCGCCGGTTTGCACGCCGGTGGCTTCCGGCGCGTCGCGCCGCGTGAGCAGCATCGCATCGCCATAGCTGAAGAAGCGGTAGCGTTGCTCGATCGCGTGCCGGTACGCGGCGCGGATCGTCTCGACGCCCGCGAACGCGGACACGAGCATCAGCAGCGTCGACTTCGGCAGGTGGAAGTTCGTGACGAGCCGGTCGACCACGCGGAAACGATAGCCGGGCGTGATGAAGATGTCGGTCTCGGCCTGCGTGGCCGCGAGCGGGCGGCCCGCTTCATCGGCTGCGCGCGCGGCGGCTTCGAGTGCGCGCATCGACGTCGTGCCGACCGCGATCACGTTGCCGCCGCGTGCGCGAGTTGCCGCGATCTTGTCGACGAGCGACTGCGGCAGGTCGTACCACTCGCTGTGCATCTTGTGCTCGGCGATGTTGTCGACGCGCACCGGCTGGAACGTGCCGGCGCCGACGTGCAGCGTCAGCGTCGCGCGTTCGACGCCCATCGCGTCGAGCCGGTCGAGCATCGGCTGGTCGAAGTGCAGCCCGGCCGTCGGTGCGGCGACCGCACCCGGATTGCTCGCGTAGACGGTCTGGTAGCGCGTCTCGTCGGTCGCGTCCGGGTCGTGCTCGATATAGGGCGGCAGCGGCAGGCGGCCGTACTGTTCGATCAGGTCGAGGCACGGCTCGGGGAAGTTCAGCGTGAAGAACGGGTCGACGCGCTCGCCGACCGTCACGTCGAACGCATCGGCGAGGCGCAGCGTCGTGCCGGCGCCCGGCGACTTGCTCGCGCGGATCTGCGCGAGCGCCGTGTGCGTGCCGGTCACGCGCTCGATCAGCACCTCGATCTTGCCGCCGCTGGCCTTCTGGCCGAAGAAACGCGCCTTCAGCACCTTGGTATCGTTGAAGACGAGCAGGTCGCCGGCCGCGATGCACGACGGCAGCTCGGTGAAATGGCGGTCGACCAGGCGTGCGGGCGCGACGGTGCCGTCGACCTCGAGCAGGCGGCTCGCGGTGCGATCGGGCAGCGCGGTTTGAGCAATCAGCTCGGGCGGCAGATTGAAATCGAAATCGGAAAGCGTGAACATGCGGGCTGGTTCGAAGCGGCCGGCGGGCGTCGCCGGCAGGGCGGAAACGCGTAAATGGGGCGCGCGAGCCGCTATGATGACGGGATGCGCGGCCTGGCCGGCGTCGTTCGTTCGGACGACGTGAAAGCCGCTATTGTACTTGCCTTGCGAAGCACCCAGACGATCCGATGCCTGTGTCACCACGCCGTTCCCCCGCCGCCGTTGCCGATTCCGCCGATCCGTTCGACGCGGAGGATGTCGCGCTACCTGCGCAAAGCGCGGGGGAGCGTGGTTCCGCGGAGCGTGCCGCGCCGCGTCGCGCCGGCCCGAAGCGCGGCGCCGACGGCAGGCTCGCGCAGCCGGCCGCCGCCGCGCCCGATGCCGATGACGCCGCGAGCGACGCAGCGGGTGCGGCCGGCGCGAAGCGCAAGAAGAAGCCGGCCGCCGATAAACCCGTGAAGACCGTCGACAAGCTCGCGAAGCTCGGCCTCACACGCTCGATCGATCTCGTTCTGCATCTGCCGATGCGCTACGAGGACGAAACCACGCTCACGCCGATCGGCGAGCTGCTGCCGGGCGGCATCGCGCAAACCGAAGGCGTCGTGTTCGACAACGAGGTCGCGTACCGGCCGCGCCGCCAGCTGGTCGTGAAGATCCAGGACGACGACGGCGAGCACCTCGTGCTGCGCTTCCTGAATTTCTACGGCTCGCAGGTCAAGCAGATGGCCGTCGGCCAGCGCCTGCGCGTGCGCGGCGACGTGCGCGGCGGTTTCTTCGGGATGGAGATGGTGCATCCGGCGGTGCGCGTCGTCGAAGCCGATGCGCCGCTGCCGCAGGTGCTCACGCCCGTTTATCCGAGCACGGCCGGCGTGTCGCAGGCCTATCTGCGCAAGGCGATTGAGAATGCGGTCGAGCGCACGCCGCTGCCCGAACTGCTGCCGCCCGAGATCCAGCGCGACTACCTGTTGCCGCTCGACGTGCCGACGCTCGAGCAGGCGGTGCGCATCCTGCATCACCCGCGCGTCGATTCCGACGAAGCCGCGCTGATGGACGGCTCGCATCCGGCGTGGACGCGCATCAAGTTCGAGGAACTGCTCGCGCAGCAGCTGTCGCTCAAGCGCGCGCACGAGGAGCGCCGCACACGCGCGGCGCCCGCGATGCCGCGCCGCACCGCGACCGATGCCGATTCACTGACGACGCGGCTCTATGGCGCGCTGCCGTTCACGCTGACGGGCGCGCAGGCGCGCGTCGTCGACGAAATCGCGAACGATCTAACCCTCGCGCACCCGATGCAGCGCCTGCTGCAGGGCGACGTCGGCAGCGGCAAGACCGTCGTCGCGGCACTGGCCGCCACGCAGGCGATCGACGCCGGCTACCAGGCCGCGCTGATGGCGCCCACCGAAATCCTCGCGGAACAGCACGCGCGCAAGCTGCGCGCGTGGCTCGAGCCGCTCGGCGTCACGGTCGCGTGGCTCGCGGGCAGCCTGAAGGCGAAGGAGAAGCGCGCGGCGATCGAGGCGGCCGCGCTCGGCACCGCGCAGCTCGTAATCGGCACGCACGCGATCATCCAGGACACGGTCGAATTCGCGCGGCTCGGCCTCGTGATCGTCGACGAGCAGCACCGCTTCGGCGTCGAGCAGCGGCTCGCGCTGCGTGCGAAGGCCGCGAATGCGGCCAACGGCGCGCGCGACTTCCAACCGCACCAGTTGATGATGTCGGCCACGCCGATTCCGCGCACGCTCGCGATGACGTATTACGCCGATCTCGAAGTCTCGACGATCGACGAGCTGCCGCCGGGCCGCACGCCCGTGCTGACACGCCTCGTCGGCGATGCGCGGCGCGAGGAGGTGATTGCACGTGTGCGCGAGGCCGCGCTGACCGGGCGCCAGGTGTACTGGGTGTGCCCGCTGATCGAGGAGAGCGAGACGCTGCAGTTGCAGACGGCCGTCGAGACCTACGAGACGCTGGCCACCGCGCTCCCGGAGCTGAAGGTCGGGCTGGTGCACGGCCGGCTGTCGCCGGCCGACAAGGCGGCCGTGATGGAAGCGTTCACGCGCAACGACGTGCAGCTGCTCGTCGCGACGACCGTGATCGAGGTCGGCGTCGACGTGCCGAACGCGTCACTGATGGTGATCGAGCACGCGGAGCGCTTCGGCCTCGCGCAGCTGCACCAGCTGCGCGGCCGGGTCGGGCGCGGCACCGCCGCGTCGGTGTGCGTGCTGCTGTACACGGGGCCGCTGTCGCTCACCGGCCGCGAGCGGCTGAAGACGATGCGCGAGACGACCGACGGCTTCGAGATCGCACGGCGCGACCTCGAGATCCGCGGCCCCGGCGAATTCCTCGGCGCCCGCCAGTCGGGCGCGGCAATGCTGCGCTTCGCGAACCTCGAGACCGACGGCTGGCTGATCGATCCGGCCCGCGAGGCCGCGACGCGGCTGATTGCCGCGTATCCCGAGATCGTCACGCAGCATCTCGCGCGCTGGCTCGGCGCGCGGGAGCAGTATCTGAAGGCCTGATTCGCGGGTCGGGGCCGGATTTAAAACCGCCGTTTGAAGCATTCCGATGCAGAGAAACTTGGCGAACCGGTGTCACAGGGTGTATAAATTAAACCTATCGCTTGTATATCTCTGATTGACCCACAATGACGCTGACTGAATTGAAATACATCGTCGCGGTCGCGCGCGAACGGCATTTCGGCCGCGCGGCCGAAGCATGCTTCGTGAGCCAGCCGACGCTGTCGGTGGCGATCAAGAAGCTCGAAGACGAGCTCAACGTGCAGATTTTCGAACGCGGCGCGAGCGAAGTGAGCGTGACGCCGATCGGTGACCAGATCGTCACGCAGGCGCAGCGCGTGCTCGAGCAGACCTTCGCGATCAAGGAGATCGCGAAGCAGGGCAAGGACCCGCTGGTCGGCCCGTTCCGCCTTGGCGTGATCTACACGATCGGGCCCTATCTGCTGCCGACGCTCGTCAAGCAGATGATCCAGCGCGTCCCGCAGATGCCGCTGATGCTGCAGGAAAACTACACGCTGAAGCTGCTCGAACTGCTGAAGCAGGGCGAGATCGACGCCGCGATCATGGCGCTGCCGTTTCCGGAAACCGGCCTGATGGTGCGCCCGCTGTACGACGAACCGTTCGTCGTCGCGCTGCCCGCCGGCCATCCGTGGGAAAAGCGCGAGGAAATCGACGCCGAGGATCTCAAGCAGGAAACCATGCTGCTGCTCGGCAACGGCCACTGCTTCCGCGATCACGTGCTCGGCGTGTGCCCGGAGCTGATGCGCTTCTCGCAGACGGCCGACGGCATCCAGAAGACCTTCGAGGGCTCGTCACTCGAGACGATCCGCCACATGGTTGCGAGCGGTGTCGGTATCACGGTGCTGCCGCGCATGTCGGTCGCCGAAGTCGGCCCGCGCGCGAACGGCCCGGATGCCGAACTGCTGTCGTACGTGCCCTTCAACGAACCGGTGCCCGATCGCCGCGTGGTGCTCGTGTGGCGCAAGAGCTTTACGCGGATGCCCGCGATCGACGCGATCAGCGACGCGATTGCCGCGTGCGAACTGCCGGGCGTCGCGAAGCTGGACATGCCGGCAACGATGAACTGAGCACGCAGCGGCATGCGCGTGTGGCAACACGATGAACGGGGTCTTGCGACCCCGTTTATTTTTCTCTATCGCATAGATGAAATTAATCAAATTCAAATAAGCGATAGGTGAATATAGAATCTTCTACATGGATCGGCGTCGTGTCGACGACGGGTCCGCATGTTGAATGCAAGCGCCAAAGGAGGATGTCATGATGCGGTCGGTATTGCAGCACGCGCAGCGGAACATCCCGTCGCGCGACGCGGTCGTACATCGCGCCAGGGCGGCCGTTCGCAGCCTGCGTCCGATTGCGTTCGCGTACCTGGCGGACCGTGTGTATGGTGGCTGAACGCCGCCGCGCGCCGGTTCAGTGTTCCCCCGATTCACCCGCCGTCAAGCCATGAGGGAGCATCGCATGTCCGAAAGCTGGAATACCGCCCGCAGCGCCGGCACGACGCCTGCCGGCAGCCGGTTCCCCGAGCGTCCCGCCTGCCGCACATCGCAGCGGGCGCGCGCGCCACAGGTCTCGCACGACATCCCGTAGTACGACAGGAGGACCAACCTGTTCCGTTTCCCATCCCCGCAATGACACTCCATCCACCGCACCCGGCATGCCGCCGGAGCGAACGAGTGGAGTCATACGAGCAAGCCAAGGAGAAATCGCATGTCGAACGAAACGAAGTGCCCGTTCAACCACACCGCTGGTGGCGGCACGACGAACAAGGACTGGTGGCCGAATCAGCTTAACCTGAACATCCTGCACCGGCATTCGGCGCTGTCCGATCCGATGGACAAGGATTTCGACTACGCCGAAGCGTTCAAGAAGCTGGATCTTGCGGCGGTGAAGAAGGACCTGCATGCGCTGATGACGGCGTCGCAGGACTGGTGGCCGGCCGACTTCGGCCACTACGGCGGCCTGTTCGTCCGCATGGCCTGGCACAGCGCCGGCACGTACCGCACGGCCGACGGCCGTGGCGGCGCGGGCGGCGGGCAGCAGCGCTTCGCGCCGCTCAACAGCTGGCCGGACAACGTGAGCCTCGACAAGGCGCGCCGCCTGCTGTGGCCGATCAAGCAGAAGTACGGCCGCAACATCTCGTGGGCCGACCTGCTGATCCTGACCGGCAACGTCGCACTCGAATCGATGGGCTTCAAGACCTTCGGCTATGCCGGCGGCCGCGTCGATACGTGGGAACCGGACGACGTGTACTGGGGTTCGGAAAAGATCTGGCTGGAACTGAGCGGCGGCCCGAACAGCCGCTATTCGGGCAAGCGCGATCTCGAAAGCCCGCTCGCCGCGGTGCAGATGGGCCTCATCTACGTGAACCCGGAAGGCCCGGACGGCAACCCCGACCCGGTCGCCGCCGCGCATGACATCCGCGAGACGTTCGCACGGATGGCGATGAACGACGAAGAGACGGTCGCGCTGATCGCGGGCGGCCACACGTTCGGCAAGACGCACGGCGCCGGCCCGGCGTCGAACGTCGGCGCCGAGCCGGAAGCCGCGGGCCTCGAAGAGCAGGGCCTCGGCTGGAAGAGCACGTTCGGCACGGGCAAGGGCAAGGATGCCATCACGAGCGGCCTCGAAGTCACGTGGACGTCGACGCCGACGCAGTGGAGCAACGACTTCTTCAAGCACCTGTTCAGCTACGAGTGGGAGCTCACGAAGAGCCCGGCCGGCGCGCACCAGTGGGTCGCGAAGGATGCAGGCGACGTGATTCCGGATGCATTCGATGCATCGAAGAAGCATCGCCCGACGATGCTGACGACCGACCTGTCGCTGCGTTTCGATCCGGCCTACGAGAAGATTTCGCGCCGCTTCTACGAGAACCCGGCCGAGTTCGCCGACGCGTTCGCGCGCGCCTGGTTCAAGCTCACGCACCGCGACATGGGCCCGCGTGCCCGCTATCTCGGCCCGGACGTGCCGGCCGAGCATCTGCTGTGGCAGG
Source organism: Burkholderia sp. Ac-20392 (assembly GCF_017104585.1). Lineage (NCBI taxonomy): Bacteria > Pseudomonadati > Pseudomonadota > Betaproteobacteria > Burkholderiales > Burkholderiaceae > Burkholderia > Burkholderia sp. Ac-20392. The sequence goes on along the minus strand of NZ_JAAGPB010000070.1, from coordinate 6,613 downwards.
ACCCGATTCCGGCCGTCGACCACAAGCTGATCGACGACGCCGACGTCGCGGCGCTGAAAGCGAAGGTGCTCGCCTCGGGCCTGTCGGTGGCGCAGCTCGTGTCGACCGCATGGGCGTCGGCTGCGACGTTCCGCGGGTCGGACAAGCGCGGCGGTGCGAACGGTGCGCGTATCCGCCTGGCGCCGCAGAAAGACTGGGAAGTGAACCGTCCGGCTGAACTGGCGAAGGTGCTTGCGACCCTCGAAGGCGTGCAGAAGGCCTTCAACGACGCGCAGACGGGTGGCAAGAAGGTGTCGCTCGCCGACCTGATCGTGCTGGCCGGTGCGGCCGGTGTCGAGCAGGCAGCGAAGAACGCGGGCGTCGCGGTGACGGTGCCGTTCGCACCGGGCCGTGCGGATGCAACGCAGGAAGAGACCGATATTGAAGCGATGGCCGTGCTCGAGCCGGTCGCGGACGGTTTCCGCAACTTCCTGAAGCACGCGTACCAGACCCCGGCCGAGGCGCTGCTGGTCGACAAGGCGCAACTGCTGACGCTGACCGCGCCCGAGATGACGGCGCTCGTCGGTGGCCTGCGTGTGCTCGGTGCGAACGCCGGCGATGCGAAGCAGGGCGTGTTCACCGACCGTCCGGAAGCGCTGACGAACGACTTCTTCGTGAACCTGCTGGACATGGGCACGGAATGGAAGCCGGTGTCGGCCGCGAACGACGTGTTCGAAGGGCGCGATCGTGCGACGGGCCAGGTCAAGTGGACGGGCTCGCGCGTCGACCTGATCTTCGGCTCGCACGCGCAACTGCGTGCGCTGGCCGAGGTGTACGGCAGCGCGGATGCGAAGGAGAAGTTCGCGCACGACTTCGTCGCGGCCTGGAACAAGGTGATGAACCTCGACCGCTTCGACCTCGCGTAAGCGTCGCCGCGTATTAGTGCGGTGAAGCAGTAGTGCAGTAACGGGAAACGGCCGGTCGTCCGACCGGCCGTTTCTTCCTGACCCTAAGTCTTGTTGAAGGAGTGACGATCATGACGCAAATGATGCAGAACATGCGCGCTGCACTGGCGACGCCGGGCGAGGTCGCGCGATACGTTGTCGGATCCGCTATCGTCATCGGCGGTGCGGCCGAACTGGTGTCGCAGGCGCTGCACGCGATCGCCTGAGCGCGGTGTTTCACGCGCCACGCGTAGTGGCGAGCCGTGCGCGGGTAGTGCGGTGTCGGTAGTGCGGTATCAACAGGCAGGTAACCCGATTCGCTTTCATTGCTCCGGTTCATTGAATAAGGAGTCCAGAATATGTCCAGGAAGACTCATGCTGCCCAGATCAACATCGGCATCGGCGACAAGGACCGCAAGAAGATCGCGGAAGGCCTGTCGCGCCTGCTCGCCGATACGTTCACGCTGTACCTGAAGACCCACAATTTCCACTGGAACGTCACGGGCCCGATGTTCAACACGCTGCACCTGATGTTCCAGGAGCAGTACAACGAACTCTGGCTCGCGGTCGATTCGGTTGCCGAACGCATTCGTACGCTCGGCGTCGTCGCGCCGGGCACCTTCGGCGATTTCGCGAAACTGTCGTCGGTGCCGGAGGCGAAAGGCGTGCCGGTGGCCGAAGACATGATCCGTCAGCTCGTCGAAGGGCACGAGGCCGTCGTGCGTACCGCGCGTGCGGTCTTTCCGCTTGCCGATGCGGCGAGCGACGAGCCGACCGCCGATCTGCTGACGCAGCGCCTGCAGATTCACGAAAAAACCGCGTGGATGCTGCGGTCGCTGCTCGCGTAGGCGTGCAACGTGCGGCAGGCTGGCTGAAGCCTGCGCACACTAGCTCTGGCCCTGATTGATCCGCACGCATTGGATCGAGCCCAGGCCCGTGCGCCGGACGGATCCGCATGTGCGCCAGCTCTGTCCCTTGATTGATGCGCGGCGCGGCTTGGCCATGTGCAGCGGGCACGGGCAGCGCGCTGGCGTCCGGCCGCTACCGCCCGCGGGTCGCGCCGACATGACGCGAAGCACCGCTCGGCTCTAAAATGCCGGGGTTATCTTTCCGGTGCTTCGCCATGCTTGCCCGCTTTCCCTTGTATCTGCGGCTCGTCCGGATGGACAAGCCGATCGGCAGCCTGCTGCTGCTGTGGCCGACGCTCAACGCATTGTGGATTGCGTCCGACGGCCACCCGCGCTGGCCGCTGCTCGTGATCTTCTCGCTCGGCACGCTGCTGATGCGCTCGGCCGGCTGCGCGATGAACGACTACGCCGACCGCGATTTCGACCGCCACGTGAAGCGCACGGCCGACCGGCCGCTGACGTCGGGCAAGATCCGCGCGTGGGAAGCCGTCGCGATCGCGGTCGGGCTCGCATTCATCTCGTTCCTGCTGATCTTGCCGCTCAACACGCTGACGAAGCAGTTGTCCGTCGTCGCGCTGTTCGTCGCGGGCTCGTATCCGTTCATGAAGCGCTTCTTCGCGATTCCGCAGGCGTATCTCGGCATCGCGTTCGGCTTCGGCATCCCGATGGCGTTCGCGGCCGTGCAGGACACGGTGCCGACGATCGCGTGGGTGATGCTGGCCGCGAACATTTTCTGGTCGGTCGCGTACGACACCGAATATGCGATGGTCGATCGCGACGACGACATCAAGATCGGGATCCGTACGTCCGCGCTGACGTTCGGACGCTTCGACGTCGCGGCCGTGATGCTGTGCTATGCGGTGACGCTCGGCATCTACGTGTGGATCGGCGTGACGCTCGGTTTCGGCCTCGCGTACTGGGCCGGCTGGGCGGCGGCGGTCGGCTGCGCGCTGTATCACTACACGCTGATCAAGGACCGCGAGCGGATGCCGTGCTTCGCGGCGTTCCGCCACAACAACTGGCTCGGCGGCGTGCTGTTCGCCGGGATCGCCGTGCATTATCTGCTGGCAGGGAGCTGAGTTTCGCGATTTGTCTGCCGCAGGCGGTATGCCGTGCGGAATTCGGCAACCACAAAAAAAGCGGCCTGGGCCGCTTTTTTGTTGTTCGTGCAAATCAGCGTGACGGGGTGGGGCGCCCGGCACGTCCAGCACAGCAGGCGCCGGGTTGGCGCCGCAGACGCGCTTACGCGCGGCCGAGCTCGTCGCCCATTTCCTTCGCGCGTGCTTCGGCTGCAAGCGCACCACGCACGATCGCATCCTTCACGCCTTGCGCATCGAACGACGCGAGCGCGGCGGCCGTCGTGCCGCCCTTCGACGTCACGCGCTCGCGCAGCACGCTCGCCGGCTCGCCCGATTGCGCGGCGAGTTGCGCGGCGCCCGTGAACGTCGCGACCGCGAGTGCGCGGCCCTGTTCGTCGTTCATGCCGAGCTGGCGCGCGGCTTCCTGCAGCGCTTCGATGAAATAGAACACATAGGCCGGGCCGCTGCCCGAGATCGCGGTGACGGCGTCGAGCTTCGACTCGTCGTCGAACCACACGATCTCGCCGACCGCGCCGAGCACGTTCGACGCGAGTTCGCGGCCTGCCGCGTCGACGCCCGGCAGCGCGGCGAGGCCCGTCACGCCCATGCCGACGAGCGCGGGCGTGTTCGGCATCGTGCGCACGACGCGTGCGTAGTCGCCGAGCCAGCGCGCGAGATCGCTGCCGCGGATGCCGGCCGCGATGCTGATCACGAGCTGCGACTTCAGGTGCGGCGCGAGCGCCTGCGCGACGTCCTTCAGCACCTGCGGCTTCACCGCGAGCACGACCGCGTCGTAGTCGGCGAGCGTCGCGTCGACGGCCGCGCCGGTGCGTACGCCGAACTGCTGGGCGGCGCGGGCGCGCACCTCTTCGTTGACGTCGATGGCATACAGGCCGTCAGCGGCGACGCCGCGCTTGATCAGGCCGCCGATCAGGGCCGCGGCCATGTTGCCGCCGCCGATGAATGCGATTTTCATGATGTCCGAATGAGCGAGTGAGTGAACGGTAGGGCGGAAAGAGTGCGACGTTCAGTGCGAGTAATCGCGCGCGCCGAAGATCGCGGTGCCGACGCGTACGATCGTCGCGCCTTCGAGCACGGCCGCGTCGAGATCGGCGGACATGCCCATCGACAACGTGTCGAGCGGCAGGCCGTCGGCGCGCAACGTGTCGAACAGTGCGCGCATCGCACGATGCGGCGCGCGTTGCGCTTCGGTGTCGCCGGCCGGTTCGGGAATCGCCATCAGGCCGCGCAGCCGCAGCGACGGCAGCGCGGCGACTGCGCGCGCAACCTCGGCCACGTCGGCCGGCGCGACGCCGCTCTTCGACGCCTCGCCGCTGATGTTCACCTGCACGCACACGTTGAGCGGCGGCAGGTGCGCGGGGCGCTGCTCCGACAGGCGCTGCGCGATCTTCAGCCGGTCGACCGAATGGACCCAGTCGAAGCGTTCGGCAACCGGGCGCGTCTTGTTCGACTGCAGCGGCCCGATGAAATGCCATTCGAGGTCCGCGCGCAGGTCGGCGAGCGCATCGATCTTGTCGATCGATTCCTGCACGTAGTTTTCGCCGAAGGCACGCTGCCCGGCCGCATGCGCGGCGCGCACGTCGTCGGCGGGAAATGTTTTGGACACCGCGAGCAGCGACACGGTGGCGGGATCGCGGCCGGCCGCGCGGGCGACGTCGGCGATGCGGCGATGAACGGATTCGAGACGGGCGGCGAGATCGGACATGACGGGTACGAAAGCAGGCACGGAAGCAGGCATGGTGCGGAGGCGCCGCGGCACGCGACGCATCGATCCGCCCATTATACGGACGCCGTGCGCGACGCCCAGCGCCCACCCGTCATTCGCATGCGCGGGCCCTAGCCCTAGCCCTAGCCGTACAGCAGATGCTCGACGAGCTGGATCCAGTGGGCGACCGGAATCTGCGTGCCGCTCTGCAGGTGCGCGATGCAGCCGACGTTGCCGGAGACGATCATCTGCGGTTCGAGCGCCTGCAGCTTCAGCAGCTTCTGCTTGCGCAACCGGTACGACAGCGACGGCTGCGTCAGCGAATAGGTGCCGGCCGACCCGCAGCACAGATGGCTGTCGGCCGGCAGCCGCACGTCGATGCCGAGCGTCTCGAGCAGGCGTTCGACCTTGCCGCGCGACTGCTGGCCGTGCTGCAGCGTGCACGGCGGGTGGTACGCGACCGTATGGATCGCGCGGCGCCGCGCGAGCGTTGCGAGCTCGGCCTCGAACGCGAGCAGCACGTCCGAGATGTCGCGCGTGAGCGACACGATGCGCTGCGCTTTCTCCGCGTAGGCCGGGTCGTCGCGCAGCAGGTGCGCGTATTCGAGCACGGTGGCGCCACAGCCCGACGCATTCATCACGATCGCCTCGACGCCCTGTTCGACATGGGGCCACCACGCGTCGATGTTGCGGCGCGCGTCGTCGAGCGCTTCGTCGTGATAGTTCAGGTGCAGGCGGATCGCGCCGCAGCAGCCCGCATCGGGCGCGACGACCGTCTCGATGCCGAGCGCGTCCAGCACGCGCGCGGTCGCGATGTTGATGTTCGGCAGCATCGACGGCTGCACGCAGCCGCCGAGCATCAGCATCTTGCGCGTATGTGTGCGGTGCGGCCATTCGAGCAGCCGCGTGCGCGGCGGCACCTTGTCGCGCAGCCGCTTCGGCAGCAGCGGACGCACGTGCTGGCCGAGCCGCATCACCGGCGAGAACAGCGCGGCGTTCGGCACGAGGCTCGCGAGCACGCGGCGCACGAGACGCTGCTGCACCGGGCGCTGTACCTGCGCCTCGACGTGCTTGCGGCCGATCTCGACGAGCCGGCCGTACTGGACGCCGGACGGGCAGGTCGTCTCGCAACTGCGGCACGTGAGGCAGCGGTCGAGGTGCTGCTGCGTGCTGCGCGTGACGGGCGCGCCTTCGACCATCTGCTTGATCAGGTAGATACGGCCGCGCGGGCCGTCGAGTTCGTCGCCGAGCAACTGGTAGGTCGGGCAGGTCGCGGTGCAAAACCCGCAATGCACGCACTTGCGCAATATCGCGTCGGCTTCGTCGCCGTCGGGCGTATTGCGGATGAAATCGGCGAGGTTCGTTTGCATCGCTCAGAGATCCGGGTAGAGCCGGCCGCGGTTGAAGATGCGCGCGGGATCGAACGCGGCCTTCAGCCCGCGGTGGATTTTCATCATCGGGGCGGGGAGCGGCGTGAACACGCCCGCGCTGCGGTCGTACGCGTCGCCCGCGCGGAACAGCGTCGCGTGGCCGCCGGCCTGCTTCGCGCTCATCCGCACGGTCTGCGCGTCGGCGTCGGTGATCCACCAACGCTGCGCGCCACCCCATTCCATCAGCTGGGTGCCGGGCAAGTGCATCGGTTCGGTGATCGACGGCAGCGCGAGGCGCCACAGCGCATAGCCGGGCGGGATGCCGTTGAAGAACGGGTCGGTATGCTCGCGCAGGCCGGCCCAGAAGCGCTCGGCCTCGACCGCGTCGACGACTTCGCCGCCGAGCAGCGTCTTCGCCGATTTCACGGCCGCCTCGGCGCCCGACAGGCGCAGCACGAGCGTGCCGTTGCGCCACCCGCTCGCGCTGACGGGTAGTGGATGGCCGCCCCATTCGTTGAGCTTGCGCACCGCGTCGGTCGCGGTCATCTCGAACTTCAGCGTGACTTCGGCGACGGGCATCGGCAGCACCTTGATCGACAGGTCGAGA
>NZ_JAAGPB010000069.1:0-240 GCF_017104585.1 Burkholderia sp. Ac-20392 | reverse complement strand
GATGATTAAAAAAAAAAAAAAAAGTGATAATATTGTCATTTCCTGATTCGCTTACGCTATCTACGTACTATGTCCTATTTCTGTCACATTTCACACTACGAGATTTCTCTCAGCATATCTGCACTCACTTCATCTATCTCCCTTTGTCATACTCTTGCTCGATGTGCGTTTACTCTATTACACCCCTTCCTTAGTGTGTACATCTGCTTATGATGCACGTCTCACCCTTCACTCCTCTAA
>NZ_JAAGPB010000726.1:0-3228 GCF_017104585.1 Burkholderia sp. Ac-20392 | reverse complement strand
GCGGAAATGATCGCGTCATCGTCGTTCGCAGGGAGCCTTGTCATGAAGCATTCGACCCGGCCCGACCCGTCGCCGCCACGCAAGCACGAAGACCGCACGCGCACGGGCCATTCGGAACGCCATATCGGCCATCACGCCTTCCCCGAACGAACGCCCACCACCCTCGCCATTCATCGCGCCGCGTCGCACCCGCACTCACCTTTTTGGCACCCCGCATCCCGACCGTAAAATAGCCGCCAGACGGCAGCGCGAGACGAGACAAAAGAGGGGGCGGCAAGCATGCAGGCATTCCAGTGGTTCAACGAACTGTCGACGCGCGAGCGCAGGACGCTGTACGCCGGCTTCGGCGGCTACGCGGTCGATGCGTTCGACTTCATGATCTATTCGTTCCTGATTCCGACGCTGATCGCCACCTGGGGCATGACGAAAAGCGAGGCCGGGATGATCGCGACGAGCTCGCTGATCTCGTCGGCGCTCGGCGGCTGGGTCGCCGGCATCCTCGCCGACCGCTACGGCCGCGTGCGCGTGCTGCAGTGGACGATCGCGACGTTCGCGCTGTTCACCTTCCTGTCCGGCTTCACCCATTCGTTCTGGCAACTGCTCGCGACGCGCACGCTGCAGGGCTTCGGCTTCGGCGGCGAATGGTCGGTCGTGACGATCATGATGGCCGAGACGATCCGCTCGCCCGAGCATCGCGGGAAAGCGGTCGGCACCGTGCAGAGCAGTTGGTCGTTCGGCTGGGGCGCGGCCGCGATCCTCTACTGGGCGTTCTTCGCGCTGCTGCCCGAGCAGCTCGCGTGGCGCGCGTGCTTCTGGATCGGCATCGTGCCCGCGCTGTGGATCCTGTATATCCGCCGCAACGTCAGCGATCCCGACGTCTACACGGCCACCCGCCGCGCGCGCGACGAAGGCCGCGTGTCGGGCCACTTCCTCGAGATCTTCTCGCCGCCGCACCTGCGCGCGACGCTGTTCGGCAGCGCGCTGTGCACCGGGATGCTCGGCGGCTACTACGCGATCACGACGTGGCTGCCCACCTACCTGAAAACCGTCCGCCACCTGTCGGTGTTCAACACGAGCGGCTATCTCGTCGTGCTGATCGTCGGCTCGTTCATCGGCTACGTGGTCGGCGCGATCCTGTCCGACCGGCTCGGCCGCCGCGCGTCGTTCATCCTGTTCGCGATCGGCTCGTTCTCGCTCGGCATGGCGTACACGATGCTGCCGATCACCGATACCGCGATGCTGCTGCTCGGCTTCCCGCTCGGCATCGTCGTGCAGGGGATCTTCGCGGGCGTCGGCGCGTACCTGTCGGAGCTGTATCCGGGCGCGATCCGCGGCTCGGGACAGGGCTTCTGCTACAACCTCGGGCGCGGGCTCGGCTCGTTCTTCCCGATCCTCGTCGGCTCGCTGTCGCAGTCGATGTCGCTCGTGAAGGCGATCGGCCTCGTCGCCGGCGGCGGCTACCTGCTCGTGATCGTCGCCGCGCTCGTGCTGCCGGAAACGCGCGGCAAGTCGCTCGTCGACGATCCGGCCGTCGCGCCGTGAGCCACCGCTTCGTTCCGGAAACCGCATGCACGTGATCGTTCTCGGCGCCGGCGTGATCGGCGTCACCACCGCCTGGCACCTGCGCGAAGCAGGCTGCGACGTCACCGTGATCGAACGCGAGGCCGATGTCGCGCAGGCGACGAGCCTCGGCAACGCGGGCGTGATCGCGCCCGGCTACGTGACGCCGTGGGCCGCGCCCGGGATGCCCGGCAAGATCCTCAAGTACCTGTTCAAGCCCGCTTCGCCGTTGATCTTCCGGCCGACGCTCGACGCCGCGCAGTGGCGCTGGATCGCGCGCTGGCTGCGCGAATGCGAATTCGAGCGGTTCCGCGTGAACAAGCAGCGGATGCAGCGCATCGCGTACTACAGCCGCGCGTGCCTGCACGCGTTTCGCGACCGTCATCCGTTCGACTACGGCGCGAGCCGCGGCTACCTGCAACTGCTGCGCAGCGCGTTCGACATCGAGATGGCGCAGCCCGCGCTGAAGGTGCTGCGCGACGCCGGCATCGCGTTTCGCGAGCTCGACGCGGCCGGCTGCACGGCGATCGAGCCGGGCTTGCGCTGGGCGCGGCAGGCGCCCGTCGGCGGCATCTACCTGCCCGACGACGAAGCCGGCGACTGCGCACGCTTCACGCGCGAACTGCGAGCGCTGTGCGAAGCCAACGGCGTGACGTTCCGCTTTCGCACGGAAGTGCAGGCGCTCGACGTTGAAGCCGGCCAGGTGCGCGGTGTGCGGATCGTCGATAACGGCGACGAGGATGGCGGACCGAATCCGCTCGCATCGAACCCCGGCGGCCAGCACCGCGACGCGCGGCTCGCCGCCGACGCGATCGTCGTCGCGCTCGGCGTCGACAGCACCGGCCTGCTGCGACCGCACGGCATCGACGTGCCGCTGTATCCGGTGAAGGGCTATTCGGCGACGCTCGCCGTCGTCGACGACGAAAAATCACCGCGCGCCGCGCTGATGGACGAATCGCTGAAGACGGCGATCACGCGTTTCGGCCCGACGTTGCGCGTCGCGGGTACCGCGGAACTCGGCAACCGGCACGCAGTGCTACGACAGCAGGCGCTCGATACGCTGATGAAAGTGCTCGACGACTGGTTCCCGCACGCGGCCGATCGCACATCGACGCGCTTCTGGGTCGGCCGACGGCCGATGACGCCCGACGGGCCGCCGCTGCTAGGCGCAAGCGGGATCGACGGGCTTTGGCTCAACGTCGGCCACGGCTCGACGGGCTGGGCGATGTCGATGGGATCGGGGAAGGTGGTGGCGGATCTCGTCACGGGGCGAGAACCGGAGATCGATCTGTCGGGGTTGACGCTCGCGCGCTACGCCCGGTAGGCCCGGTAGGCCCGGTGGCCGGACGATATCGTCGAAGCGATGCGCTGACGCGATACATAAATGACGCGCGGCAATCGCAACGCAGCTCGCAAGCCGCTCACGACGCCGCCGCACCATCCGCATCACCATCCGCCCGCGCAATCGGCGCCGACACGATCGGCCGATGCGATACGCCCTCGTGCGACAACCGGCTTTCGAACAACGTAAGCGCATCGAACCGCAGCGCGACCGGCCGCTTCACCGCACCGCCGTGCGCCGGCTGCCCGACCGCATCGTGCGGCAGCCGCGCGAGCGTCACGTGCGGGCGAAACGGCCGCCGGTCAGCCGGTACGCCGAGCTCGCGG
>NZ_JAAGPB010000725.1:0-3142 GCF_017104585.1 Burkholderia sp. Ac-20392 | reverse complement strand
CCGGCTGGCGTCGCGCGCGCGGCCGGGCCGGTGATGCCCGGCATGCCGAACCTGCACTCGCACGCGTTCCAGCGCGCGATGGCTGGGCTCACCGAATACCGCGCGAATCCGTCCGACAGCTTCTGGAGCTGGCGCGACCTGATGTACCGCTTCGCGCTGAAGATCACGCCCGACGCGCTCGCCGCGATCGCACGCTGGCTGTATGTCGAGATGCTCAAGTGCGGCTACACGTCGGTGTGCGAATTCCACTACGTGCACCACACGCAGGACGGCTCGCGTTATCCGCAGATCGCCGAGCTCGGCACGCGCGTGATCGACGCCGCGCGCGCGGCCGGCATCGGCATCACGATGCTGCCCGTGTCGTACCAGTTCGCCGGCTTCGGCAACAAGCCGCCGCGTGACGACCAGCGCCGTTTCATCAATACGCCCGACGGCCTGCTCGAGCTGCTCGACGCGATGCGTCGCGTGGCGCCGGAGGACGGCGGGCTGCGCTACGGCGTTGCACCGCACTCGCTGCGGGCGGTATCCGAGAACGGGTTGCGCGTGCTGCTCGAAGGATTGCCCGACGATGCGCCCGTGCACATCCATATCGCCGAGCAGACGGCCGAAGTCGACGACTGCGTGCGCGCCTACGGTGCGCGCCCCGTGCAATGGCTGCTCGATCGCTTCGACGTCGATGCGCGCTGGTGCCTCGTGCACGCGACGCACGTCGATGCGGCCGAAACGGCAGCGCTTGCGAAGCGTCGCGCGGTCGCCGGCCTGTGCCTGACGACCGAAGCGAACCTCGGCGACGGCGTGTTTCCGGCCGTCGACTATCTTGCGCAAGGCGGCGTGATCGGCGTCGGCTCGGACAGCCACGCGTCGGTCGAGTGGCGCTCGGAATTGCGCCTGCTGGAATACGGGCAGCGGCTCGTGCACCGCGCGCGGAACGTGCTGGCGAGCGATACGCAGGCGCATGTCGCCGATCGCCTGTTCGACGCATCGCTGGCGGGCGGCGCACAGGCCAGCGGGCGGCACGTCGGTGCGCTGCGCGAAGGGTGCCGCGCCGACTGGCTCGTGCTCGATCCCGATCATCCGGCGATCGCGGAACACGACAGCACGTCGTGGTTGTCGGGTATCGTGTTCGCGGAGCATGGCGAGACGCCGGTGCTCGACGTCTACACGGGCGGCGAACGCGTCGTGAGCGGCCGCCGTCATCGCGACGAAGCCGTCGCGTATGCCGACTACCGCGCCGCGCTGGCGCAACTGCTGCGCTGACGCGCGCAACCGGTGCACGCCGCATGCGTGCGCCGGCAGACTTCCAACGGTGATGCGACATGACTGAACAACCGGCTGTATTCACGCTGAAGCAGGGCACGCTGCCGCTGCTGATCTCGATTCCGCACGCAGGTACGCACATCCCCGACGACATCGCCGCGACGATGACGGCCGACGCGCGCTTCGTCGACGATTGCGACTGGCATCTCGAACGGCTGTATGGATTCGCGGCCGAACTCGGCGCATCGATCCTCGTACCGTCGCATGCGCGTTACGTCGTCGACCTGAACCGGCCGCCCGACAACGAGAACCTGTACCCGGGGCAGGACACGACGGGGCTCGTGCCGGTCGATACGTTCGACAAGGCGCCGCTGTATCCGGCGAACGCGCTGCCCGGCAACGACGAGATCATGCGTCGCCGCGACCGCTACTGGCTGCCGTATCACGAGGCGCTGCAAGGCGAGGTGGCACGCCTGAAGCGCGAGCACGGCCGCGTGCTCGTGTGGGAAGCGCATTCGATCCGTTCGCACGTGCCGCGCTTCTTCGACGGCCGCCTGCCGGACTTCAACTTCGGCACGTCGAGCGGCGCGAGTGCCACACCGGGCCTGGCAGAGGCGCTGGCCGCACGCGTGCTCGAACACGGCGGCTATACGGCCGTCGCGAACGGGCGCTTCAAGGGCGGTTACATCACGCGTCACTATGGCGTGCCCGCTACCGGCGTCGAGGCCGTGCAGCTCGAGCTCTCGCAGATCACCTACATGGAAGAGACGCGTCCTTACGCGTATGACGAAACGCGTGCGGCGCGGATTGTGCCGCTATTGCAGACGCTCGTCGAAACCGCGCTCGCGCATCGTTGAACGCGGGCCGCACGGATGCGGCAGCGCGGCGGAGCAGGACGTCGCAGCTCGCCGGCACGTAGCATGCCGCACCGATGCAACGCACAACACGGCATCGATCCACGGGATCGATGCCGTTTTTTTTCGTGTGGCTTTCGTCTGACCGATGTCGTCATCGGCACCTGAAAATTTGACGCAATTTTTAGGTGATATAAGCTGAATGTCAGGAAGTCGTCACGCGTGCACTTGCGGCGAGGCCATCGATCGTGGCCGCACCGCGCCGGAATGCACTGCGAGACACCTTGCCGACGTGTCGCCGCGCGGCATTGCCGCATGCGCTTCATCGCGACACGTGTCCTGCATACATCAGTCAGTCGAGTACGATCGTGAAAGCCGCCAGCCCTTCGATACGCCGGACGCGAAGTCCGTCGGCGGGCGCGCCGCCTCAGGCCGGGCCGATCCGGCATGCTGATCGCGGCACGCGTGCCGCCTCTTTACGCGAGCCTCGTTTCTTCGCCATTTCCCATCGCGGCCTGCGCCGCTTCAATCTCGTGACCGCGCACGTGTTCAGCGCGGTGCAGTGCGACGGCAGCGCATCGTTGTTGCCCTAGCGTCGTTTTCCGCTTCCGTTCCGGGTCGCACCGCCTGTTGCCGCATCGTCCGCGCGGCAGGATCGCGCATGGGCATGCGCCTCGTGGCGCGCGTGTGCGGCGCCGGCGCGAACCTCCTTCATCGTTCCGCGTGCGGCCGTATCGCGCGCGATTACCGGAGAGACACCCATGCGTGCGCGCCCGATCGTAGCCGTTACCGCCGACCGCATCCTGCGCGGTGCGCATCCGAACCACACGGCGGGGGAGAAGTACCTGGCCGCGCTCGTCGACGGCGCCGGCGCGCTTGCATTCGTGCTGCCCGCGCTCGGCGCGCGCCAGCCGGCGGACGCGATCGTCGCGGCGATCGACGGGTTGCTGTTGACCGGCAGCTATTCGAACGTCGAGCCGCATCACTATGGCGGCGCCGCGAGCGCGCCCGACACGCTGCACGACCCCGCA
>NZ_JAAGPB010000724.1:0-234 GCF_017104585.1 Burkholderia sp. Ac-20392 | reverse complement strand
TTGAATATATGAACATACAATTTAGTGATTATGAGACAGAATCGTGGTCATGCAAAAGTTGAATCATGTGAGCGTTAGATACTACATGATGAATAATTTAGACAAGCATAGCGAACATGAGCCATACGTGATAGATATCATAATACTATAGTGAATTGCGATTACCCACGTGTTTGAATCTTATATAATTCATACATGCGTCTTCTCTATTATTTTTTTTTTTTTTTTTTTTTA
>NZ_JAAGPB010000723.1:0-3142 GCF_017104585.1 Burkholderia sp. Ac-20392 | reverse complement strand
CGAGGAGCGTCGCGACACGGCCCGGATAACGGACCAGCAGGAACGCGAGCGGCAGCGCGAGCAGCGTCGTGACGGCCGCCGCCATCAGGCCATAGCCGGACGACGCGAGCGTGGCCTGCCACAGCAGTTCGGGCGACACGTCGGCCGGCGTGACGGCGGCCGCGCCCTGTTGCGTGAGCCAGTAGCCGATCATCGCGAGCGGCACGCCGATCGTCTCGGCGGCGAGCGCGGCAAACGCGACGGTGACGGGGCCGCGCAGATGGCCGAGCGGATAACGCATCGCGACGCGGCGCGCGGCGCGGTGCGTATGACCGTAGCGCGCATGGCCGCGAGCGCGTGCCTCGATCGCGAGGCACAACAGGCACAGCGCGATCAGCACGCAGCCGAGCAGCGATGCGCCGCCGCCGTCGAACGCGGTGCGGTACTCCGCATAGATCTCGGTCGTGAACGTGCGAAAGCGCAGCAACTGGAATGCGCCGAACTCGGACAGCACGCCGAGCGCGACGAGCAGCATCCCGCCGCACAGCGCGGGGCGCAACTGCGGCAGCACGACGCGGAAGAAGGTATGCCACGGCGAGCAGCCGAGCGTGCGCGCGCTTTCTTCCAGCGCGGGATCGAGTTCGCGCAGCGCGGCGGCCACCGGCAGGTAGACGAGCGGGAAGTATGCGGAAGTCAGCACGATCAGCGCGCCGAGGAAGTCCTGCAGGTCGAGGCTCAGCGACACCCACGCATAACTCGTGATGAACGGCGGCACCGCGAGCGGCGCGGCCGCGAGCGCGGTCCACAGCGGCCGGGCGGGCAGGTCGGTGCGCTCGATGAACCACGCGACCGCCGTGCCGAGCAGCGTGCACGCGAGGGTCGCGGCGAGCGTGATCGACAGCGTGTTGACCAGCAGTTCGCCGACGAGCGGGCGCCACAGCAGCTCGATCGCGTCGTCGACGCCGAAGGTGGCCGCGCGGTACAGCGTGAAGCCGAGCGGCAGCAGGATTGCGAGCGGCCCGCACGCGGCCGCGGCGACGAGCGCGCGCGACGGGCGGCGCCGTGTCGCGGTGTGCTCGCCGTCGCGTGCGGTGCTTGCCGTGGGGGACACGGCGTCGCTCATGGTCAGAGCAGACCTGCCTGGCGCAGCAGCTTGCCGGCCTGGCTGTCGTCGCCGAGCTGTTCGAACGTCAGCGCCGGCGGGCTCAGTTCGTTGAACGGCTTCAGGATGGGATCGGGCGCGACGCCCGGATGCAGCGGATACTCGAAGCTGATATGGCCGCCGGCCATCAGTTTCTGCGCGCGCTCGCTGACGAGATACGCGACGAACTTCTGCGCTTCCGGCTGGTGCTTCGATGCCTTCAGCACTGCGGCGCCCGATACGTTGACGGCACCGCCGACGTCGCCTTTGCCGAAGTGGTAGATCGCGCTGCGGGTCGACTTGTCGCCGAGCTCGGCGTGCAGGCGGTCCCAGTAGTAGTTGTTGATGATGCCGGTCAGCACGCCGCCGCGGTTGACGGCTGCCGTCACGCCTTCGTCGTCGTCGAAGATCTGCGCGTTGGCCTTCAGGCCCTTCAGCCATTGGAGCGTCGCGGCTTCGCCGTGCAGTGCGAGCACCGCGCTCACGAGCGGCAGGAAGTCCGCGTCGCTCGGCGCGACGCCGACCTTGCCCTTCCATTCCGGCTTCGCGAGATCGAGCAGCGATGCGGGCAGTTGCTGCGGCTGGATCTTCGCGGTGTTGTAGACGAGCACGTTCTCGCGAGCGAGCACGCCGACCCAGTTGCCGTCCGCCGGGTTGAAGCGCGCGGGCACCGACTGCAGCGTGGCGCCGTCGGTCTTCGCGAACAGGCCCTTGCGGTCGAGCAGCACGAGCTCCGGCGAGTTCTCGGTGAAGTACACGTCGGCCGGCGTGCGGTCGCCTTCCGCGACGAGCTGCGCGGCGAGTGCCGGGCCTTCGCCCGAGCGCACCTTCACGGTGATGCCGCTCTGCGCTTCGAAATCCTTGACGAGCTGGTTGACGACCTGCTCGTGCTGCGCGTTGTACAGCGTGAGCGTCGCGGCATGCGCGCGCGCGGCGTGCAGCGCGCCGGTCAGCATCAGCGCGGCGGCCGCCGCGGAAATCAGGTGCCGCAGCGGGCGGCTAACGGGTGATGTATTCATGTGGTTTTTAGCAGGTTGCACCCGGCCGGGGCCGGGAAGGTGTGCCTTGACTTGCGTTGCGGGCCGTCATGCCTCGAACAGCGCGGCGCCGATGTACGAACCCGGTTGCGCGCCCGGCGGGCACGCGAAGATCGCGCTGCCGACGTGCGTGGTGAACTGGTTCATGATGTCCATCTTTGCGAGCTTCTCGTTGATCGGAATGAAGCCCTTGCGCGGGTCGCGCTGGTGCGCGACGAACATCAGCCCCGCGTCGTACTCGGTCTGCTGGCGCCATGGCGGCCAGCGCTCGATGTAGAAGCTCGTGCTGTCGTTGTACGAGTACGCGCGGCGCAGGATCTGCGCACCGTTGTTGAGTTGCGGCGATGCGAGGCGCGCGTGCGCGTTGTCGGGGATCACCGGGTTGCCGTCCTTGTCGGCCGCGTCGAGATCGAGTGCCTCGAACTCGTGCTTCTGGCCGAGCGGCGCGCCGCTGTACTTGTGACGGCCGACCACCTGCTCCTGGAAGCCGAGCTCCGTGTTGTCCCAGTGCTCGAGCGTGATGCGGATCCGGCGCACGACCGTGTAGGTGCCGCCGTTCATCCATGCCGGGCCTTCGCTGCCGGCCCACACGAATTCGTCCATCGCGGCCGGATCGGACATCGGCGGATTCATCGTGCCGTCCTTGAAGCCCATCAGGTTGCGCGGCGTCTCGCCGGGCTTGCCCGACGTGAAGCCGGCCTGGCCCCAGCGCATCTGCGTCGCCTTCGCGCCGAGGCGCACGAGCTGGCGCACCGCGTGGAACGCAACCTGTGCGTCGTCGGCGCACGCCTGGATGAACAGGTCGCCGCCGGTCTTTTCGGGCAGCAACTGGTCGCCGTTGAAGCGCGGCAGGTCGACGAGCGCGGCGGGGCGATGCTTCGCGAGGCCGAAGCGGTCCTTGCCGGCGAGCGCGAACATGCCGGGGCCGAAGCCGAACGTGATCGTCAGGCGCGCAGGGCCGAGGCCGAGCGCGTCGCCCCCGTCC
>NZ_JAAGPB010000722.1:0-3153 GCF_017104585.1 Burkholderia sp. Ac-20392 | reverse complement strand
GGCTCGCCGCGGCCGTGCCGGTGTTTCGCGCGTCGCTCGCCGCGACCGACGTGCGGCGGCCGCTGCCCGGCACGCGGCTGTTTTCGGGGATCGATGGCACATCGGTGCTGGACGTCGACGCAGGCCTCGACAAGCTTGCGCGGCAGATCGCGGAGCCGGTCGAGTGGGCGGCCTGTCTTGCCGCCTGCGTGGAGGCTGGTGCGACCGCGTTCCTCGAGCTCGGTCCCGGCCGCGCGCTGGCCGAGATGGCAGGTGGTGCCTATCCGGCGCTGCCGGCGCGCAGCCTCGCGGATTTCCGTTCCGTCGACGGCGTGGCGAGCTGGCTCGCACGCGTCGCGGCGGGCTGATCGACCGCGTGAAAAGCGGGCTGTAACCCGTTCGCCGGGCACCGGTTTTGCGCTGTGTGTTGCGCCGGCGCAGCAGCATCGCAGCCGGTGCTTGCCACGCGAATTGGCGTCGCTACAATGGCGCCCGCCATGAGACCAGCCGCCTTCCTTCTCGCCGCGCTTTGCTGCGCGGCGAGCGCCCACGCCAGCCAGATTCCGTCCGATGCCGCATCGGTCGGCACATACTTTTCGTATGACAATGCAGCAGCCGACGCGACCGTCGAGCTGATCGGCCAGGCGCAGCGTCGCGTGCTGCTGGCAGGCTATGCGCACGTACCGCCGGCGGTCGCGAGCGCGCTGCGCGCGGCCCGCGCACGCGGGGTCGAGGTGCGTGTCGTGCTCGTGCGTTCGCCGCGCGCAGGCAGATACAGCGGCGCGGGCTATCTGAAATCGTCGGGTATCGACGTGGCGATCGATTCGCGGCACGGCGATCCCGCGCCGCGCTTCGTGATCGTCGACGACAGCGTCGCGCTGACGACGCTGTCCGAAGGCGCAGCCGCGCATGCGGAAACGGTGAACGTGTTCCAGCGCGCGCCCGAGCTTGCGCAATCCTATGCGCAGTCGTTCTGGCGGCTGTACCGGCAGGCCGGCGGCCTCTGACCCTTTCCGTCGGCGCCGTGCGCGCCGGTGTGACCCTGCTTGCATCGGCGCGGCCGATGAACCATGCTCGTTGACAGGCGCCGACGCGGGTTTCGCGCATCCGGCGCAACGGCAGGGAGCCGATCGTGTTCGAGTGTTTTGCCGATCGCGCCGATGCCGGCCGCCAGCTGGCCGTTGCGTTGGGCGATTACGCGGGGCGTGGCAATGTCGTCGTGCTCGCGCTGCCGCGCGGCGGCGTGCCCGTCGCGTATCCGGTCGCTTGCGCGCTGCGCGCGCCGCTCGACGTGCTGGTCGTGCGCAAGCTCGGCGTGCCGTACGATCCCGAGCTTGCGATGGGCGCGATCGCGACGGGCGGCGCGATTCATCTGCAGCGTTCGGTGCTCCGCTCGATGAACGTGTCCGACGAACAGCTCGCTGACGTGATCGCGCGCGAGACCGCCGAACTGCATCGTCGCGAAGCGCTGTATCGCGGTGCCGCGCCGCCGCTGCCGGTCGAAGGGCGCATCGCGATCGTCGTCGACGACGGTGTCGCGACCGGCGCGTCGATGCGCGTCGCGCTGCAGGCGTTGCGCGAGCGTCACCCGGCGCGGATCGTGGCGGCTGCCCCGGTCGCACCGGCGGGCACGCGCCATGTGTTCGACGATCTGGCCGATGCGTTCGTCACCGTGTCGCTGCCGCTGCCGTTCTTCGGGATCAGCCAGTTCTACGCGCGCTTCGAGCAGACGAGCGACGACGAGGTACGCGCATTGCTCGACGCGGCGCGGCTCTGATTCGGGATCACGTCCGCCTGATGCGACGCGGGCGAGGGCGGCGGGTTTCGGCCCACGCGAACACACGCTGCAGCATCGGATGGACATCCCCGTGCCAGCGCGCTCCCGTAAACAGCCCGTAGTGATCGCAGTCGTCGATGTCGATGCGGTAGCGCTCATCGTCGGCGAGGCTGCTGCACAGGTCGAGCGCCGCATGCGTCTGGCCGGCGCCCGTGACCTTGTCGCACGCACCTTCGACGGTCAGCAGGACGATGCCGCGCAAGGCCGCCGGCTCGACGCGCTGGCCGCCCACGTCCCACGTGCCGAGCGCAAGGCTCATGCGCTGGAACACGATGTCGACCGTATCGAGGAAATACTCGGCCGGCATGTCGAGCAGCGCCGTGTATTCGAGCAGCGCGCGCCGCGCGCTGCGTCCGAGCCCCGCGTAACCGTCGTCGCCGATGCCCACTACCGTCAGCCACGCCGTCATGCACCCTTCCCCATCGTTCGATTCCCTACCGTGTGTTGCGATGCGCGGCAGCCGGGCTGCCGCGCGTTGATTCGTCGATGATCCCGATCCGCGCCCGCGCCGTGCATGTCGCCCGCCCGCCAGTGCGATACGGCGACGACGTCAGCCGCGCGTCACCGGGCCAATCAAGACCAGCAAGCCCAAATACATGCCGCCGATCGACGCGATCAGCAGCCAGCCGAGCAGCAGCCACATGAGCGGCCGCGCCCCGCTTTTCCTGTACAGGAACGTGCCACCCGCCACGATCGGCACGCCGAGGCCGGCGAGCCCGACATTCTTCGGCCACTCGGCCGCCGGTGCAAGCGGGATCAGTATGCACGCGAGCAGCATCCAGGCCGGGATGGCCAGCAAGCCCAGTGCAATACCCATGCCGAACAGCTCCGTCCTGCCGAGTTTCATCGCGGATACCGGCGGTCGCCGATCTGATGTCGAGCCGCCAATCGTACCATTTGCGAGATAGCTCAAAACCGGCTGCGACCGTGCTGTGACGCGGTTGCGCGGCGTATCGACAATGCCGGATCGTCGCGAAAATCGGGTATCCTACGGCCGTTCGTTCGCCGGTGCCCCTCGGGGCCGAAGAGGGAACACAGGGCGCGCCACGCGCCGCTGTGGCTGCCCCCGCAACTGTAGACAGCGAGCCGATCTCCCCCTCATGCCACTGGTTCCACCGGGAAGGCCGGGAGCCGGCGCCGACCTGTCAGCCAGGAGACCTGCCGGCCTGAAAGTGCGTGCGTGCCAGTCGGCGTCGGGCGGGGTGTACCGATGCGTTGGCCGCGGCGCGACACTGTCCCGGTACCCCGTTGAGTTCCGCCCCCGTTTCGATTCCTGAGTCGCCCGTCGTGCGCCCGTCGGCCTGCCCGGGGCTCGTGCGCGTGGTCGCGGCCGCCGA
>NZ_JAAGPB010000721.1:0-3357 GCF_017104585.1 Burkholderia sp. Ac-20392 | reverse complement strand
GTCGCGACGCGACTCGCCGCGCCCGACTGGGGCCGCATCGCGGGCGGCTTCGACCCGCACGCGATCGACGTCGCCGCGCTGCTGCAGCGCGCGTACCCGGTCTAATGCCGTTTCGGACAGCGTAGTACAACCCAGTTCGCCTTCGATCGCCCGCCCGGAGTCCCGATGAACCTCGTCGCCGCCCTTGACCGCGCCGCCCGTGCGACGCCCGACAAGCCGTTCCTCGTCAGCGAATCCGCGACGATCACCTATGCCGCCGCGCGCGAGCGCTCGCACCGCGCGGCAGCCGTGTTGAGCGCGCTCGGCGTCGCGGCCGGCGACCGTGTCGCCGCGATGTGCTTCAACACGCCGGCCTTCGTCGACCTGATGTTCGGCGCGTGGCGGCTCGGCGCGACGTTCGTGCCGATCAACCACAAGCTGCAGGCGCCGGAAGTCGACTACGTGCTCGAACACAGCCGCAGCAAGGCGCTGCTGTTCGACGTGGCGCTCGCGCCGGTGGTCGAACGCATCGTGCATCCCGCGCGGCGGCTCGTGACCGAAGGCGAGCTCGACGGCGTGCCGTGTTTCGACACGCTGTGCGCGACGATGGACGGCCTCGCGGGCATCGATCCGGCCGATGGCGACATCGCGCAGATCCTCTATACGTCCGGCACGACCGGCCACCCGAAAGGCTGCGTGCACAGCCACCGCACCGTGACGCTCGCGGCGATGCAGGCGGCCCTCGCGACCGGCATCGGCCGCCACGAGCGCACGCTGATGGCGATGCCGATCTGGCATTCGTCGCCGCTCAACAACTGGTTCGGCGGCACGCTGTTCGCGGGCGGCACCGTCGTGCTGCTGCGCGAATACCATCCGCTGCGCTTCCTGCAGGCCGTCGAGCGCGAACGCGTGACGCTGTATTTCGGCGCGCCGGTGTCGTACCTGCTGCCGCTCGACACGATCGACGGCTTCGCGGCGTTCGACCTGTCGAGCGTGCGCGCGTGGCTGTACGGCGGCGGCCCGATCGGCCCCGCGCAGGCCGAACGGCTCGCGCGGGCGTATCGCAGCGATACGTTCTTCCAGGTGTACGGCATGACGGAAGCGGGCCCGGCCGGCACGACGCTGTATCCGGACGAGCAGATCGCGAAGGCCGGTTCGATCGGTTGCACGGGCGGCCCGGGCGTCGACCTGCGCGTCGTGCGGATGGACGGCATCGACGCGCAGCCGGGCGAGACCGGCGAGATCTGGCTGAAGACCGACAGCATGATGCTCGGCTATCTCGACGATGCGGCCGCGACGCGCGCCGCGTTCGCGCCGGACGGCTGGTATCGCACCGGCGACATCGCGCGGATCGATCAGGATGGCTACCTGTTCATCGTCGACCGGCTGAAGGACATGATCGTGACGGGCGGCGAGAACGTCTATTCGAAGGAAGTGGAAGACGTGCTCGGCGCACACCCGGACATCGCCGAGGCGGCCGTCGTCGGTGTCCCGCATCCCGACTGGGGCGAGACGGTCGTGGCGCACGTGGTGCTGCGCGCGGGCACCGCGCCCGACGCGGACGCGCTGCGTGCGTTCTGCGGCGAGCGGCTGGCCGCGTACAAGATTCCGCGCGAATTCACGTTCGCGCAGGCGCTGCCGCGTACGCCGACGGGCAAGCTGCAGAAGTTCCTGCTGCGCGTGCGGCGCGAATAGCCGTTTGGATGGCGGCGGAAAAAGAAAAAGCCACCCGGCCCGACGGCCCGGTGGCTTTTTCGCATGATCGGCGGGGCAGCGACCTGGGCCGCCGCCCGTTCGTCACGTCACTGGCTGCTTACTTGCCGCCGATGCTCTTCAGCGGCTTCCACTCGCCCTTCTCGACCTTGTACATCGTGATGCCGCCGTTCTTCAGGTCGCCCTTCGCGTCATAGGCGACGTGCGTCGACGTCACGCCGGCCATGTCGCTCTTCGCGAGCACCGGCAGGTACTTCGCCGGGTCGGTCGAGTCGGCCTTCTTCATCGCGTTGAGCATCGCCATCGCGCCGTCGTACGCGTACGGCGAGTACGTCTGCACGTCTTCGCCGAAGCGCTTCTTGTACTTGTCGGCATAGGCCTTGCCGCCCGGCATTTCTTCGAGCGGGAGACCGGCCAGCGAAGCGATCGTGCCGTCGGCCGCGTTGCCCGCGATCTTCAGGAACGTCGGCGTCTTCACCATTTCGCCGCTCATCAGCGGTGCCGTGATGCCGAGCGTCTTCATCTGCTTGACCATCGGCGCTGCCTGCGAATCCGCGCCGCCGTAGTAGATCAGATCCGGCTTCGCCGACTTCAGCTTGGTCAGGATCGCCTTGAAGTCCACCGCCTTGTCGTTCGTGAATTCACGGTCGACGATCGACGCGCCGCCGGCCTTCGCGGCCTTCTCGAACTGGTCGGCGAGACCCTGGCCGTAGGCCGTGCGGTCGTCGACGATCGCGATCTTCTTCATGCCGAGATCCTTCGACGCGAACGTGCCGGCCACCGAGCCCTGCTGCGTGTCGGACGTCATCATGCGGAAGGTCGTCTTGTAGCCTTGCTGCGTGTATTCCGGCGCCGTCGCCATCGCGATTTCCGGAATGCCCGCGTTCGCGTAGATGCGCGAAGCCGGAATCGTCGTGCCCGAGTTGAAGTGGCCGAGCATGCCCTTGATGCCGTCGTCGACGAGCTTCTGCGCGACCGTCGTGCCCGTGCGCGGGTCAGCCTGGTCGTCCTGCGTGTTGAGCACGAACTTCACCGGCTTGCCGCCGATCTTCGGGTTCGTCGCGTTGAAGTCTTCCAGCGCGAGCACGATCCCGTTCTGCATATCCTTGCCGTAGTGCGCCTGCGCGCCCGTCATCGGCCCTGCGTAACCGATCTTCACGTCATCCGCATGGGCCGTCCCCGCCAGCGACATGACCGCGACGAACGTCGCGCCTGCCAGCTTTTTCATCGTGTGTTGCATAGCATCTCCTTGGTACCAGGGTAAATGGAGCGGCTTCGGGATCGCCTTGCCGCTTCCTATGTTTGATCCGAACGGCAAGGATGATCAGCCGATCGTCATCAAATTCGCATTGCCACCCGCCGCGGCCGTGTTCACGCTCACCGAGCGCTCCGTCAGCAGCCGTTCCAGCGCGTAATCTTCCGCATCGCCGTTCTCGAACGCGCCCACCGACACGCCCTGCACCGACACGATCGGGCCCGGCCGCTGCGCGACGTCCTTCACGAGCGTCTGCAGTTCGTCGCTGTCGCCTTCGAACAGCACCGCGTCGAACGGCGCGTCGGCCTGCTTGCGCACGACCGCGTGAGCCTTCAGCGACGCCGGCAGCGCGGCGACCAGCGCCTCGCCGGCCGCACCCGCGAACAGCGCACGATTGCCGGTTGCCAGCA
>NZ_JAAGPB010000720.1:0-3265 GCF_017104585.1 Burkholderia sp. Ac-20392 | reverse complement strand
GAATTCGCGGAAGAAATCGTCGGTCCATTCGCGCAGCGTATTTTCGATCTGCCGCCCCGGCAGCTCGGTGAGCGGGCCGCTCGCCGTCGCCCAGACCACGTACTCGATGCGCGTGGCGTTCGCGTCGTCATCCGGCATCAGCACGAGTTCGACCTGACCGCGCAGCGCACCGAGCCCGGCGGCCCGCGCCTTGAAGTTGATTACGCGGCGCGGCTGCCCTTCCGCGTCGCCCTGCTCGGCGGCGGCATGCGCACGCACGTCGTAGCGGGCACGCAGCGGGCCGAGCGGCACCGTGATCGTCAGCGCAAACTCGCCATGCGCAAGCTTCTCGAAGGATTCGCAACGCTCGAAGCTCGCGCGCAGCAACGCGAGATCCTCGAACGCCTTCCGCACGACAGGCGGTGCGAGCGGTATGCGTAATGTGTCGTTCAGTTCCATGACGCCTCCCCGATGAACACGCGCCGCATCAGGACGTCTCGACGAGACTGTCGATCCGTGCGGCGTCGAAGGCAACGTAGTGCGCGAGCGCCAGCGCGGCCTCCTTCGGTTCCTCGTAACTCCATGCGGCGTTCTCGATCACGCCGTCTTCCGTCTGCAAGTCGAAGTGCACGGCCTCGCCCCTGAACGGGCAGGCCGACGTGACGCCTGATTTCACGAGCCGGCGCATGTTGACGTCGCCGCGCGGCAGGTAGTGGGTGTCCGGCAGGCCCGTTTCTCGCACGGTCAGCGCGCCGTGCGAATCGGCGTACGTGATGCCGCGATGGATCACGCGCACGCGATGGCGGTTCGGCACGATTTCGAGACGAGGGTCGGCTGCGTCGGACATCGTTTCTCCTTGGGGCGGCCGGGCCAAGCCAGGCTCAGGAAACGAAAAAAGCCACGGCACGGGTGCCGTGGCTTTCATTATGGGCGAAACCGCAGCCGAATGCGCGGCCCCGGCCGGGGCCGCGAGCGGCAGACTACTGCGCGCTCCACTGGAACGCGGTTTTCGCGCCGCCCTTCGCGCCGACCGTGACGGCACGCGATTCCTCGTTGCCCTGGTACGACGCATGCACCGTATAGCGGCCCGGCGGCACCTTCACGAGCATGTACGGCCCGCGCGCGTCGGTCTTCAGCACTTCGGCACCCTTGCCGTCGACGATCCGCACATGGACGTCGGCCAGGAACTCGCCGCCCTTGCCGGTGAACCGCAGCGCCAGCGGCCAGCTCGGCTCGTTGCGCTGGAACGCCGTCGATTCGTCCTGCCCGACGCCGCCGGACACGAAGGTGACGTCGCCCTGCTGGCGCGCGGCGGGCAAGCCGTCCGACTGCGCGTACGCGCCGGTTGCTCCGGCTGCGAGGCCGGCGGCCAGCGCCGCGGCGACGGCAAATCGGGACACGTTGCGTAGATATTGCATGGCTCTCTCCTTGGGGTCGGAACACATACAGGGCGCTGCGTCACACCTTCAGTACGGCGGCGGCGCCCGCCGCGGCCGGCCTGGCCGGCCGTCGGCCGTAGCCGGTCAGCTCAGGTCGACCGGCACGAAGATCTGTGCATTATCGCGCTGGATCAGCAGAGCAAGACTGTTGCCCGCGCCCTTGACCGCGTCGCGCAACTGCTCGGGGCTCGTGACCGGGCGGCCGTTGACCGCGAGGATCACGTCGCCGGGCTGGATGCCCGCGTTGGCGGCCGGCCCGCCGGCCTGCTGCACGATCAGGCCGTGCGACAGGTTGTCGGCACTGCGCTCCTGCGGCGACAGCGGACGCACCGCGACGCCCAGGCGCCCCTGCTCGACCGGCCCGCCGTCGTTCGACGCGAGCTTCGCATCGGCCATCGCGCCGAGCGTCACGCTGATCGACTTCTTCGACTTGTCGCGCCAGATCTGCAGGTCGGCCTTCGAACCCGGCTTCAGGTTCGCGATCTGCGCGGGCAGCGACGTCGAATCGGCAACCGGCGAGCCGTTGACCGACAGGATCACGTCGCCCGGCTGCAGGCCGGCCTTCGCGGCCGGGCCGTTCGGATCGACCGAGCTGACGAGCGCGCCGTCCGGCTTCTGCAGTCCGAACGAGCTTGCAAGCGTCTGGTTCAGCCCCTGCACGGCGACGCCGAGGCGGCCGCGGCTCACGTGGCCCGTCTTCACGAGCTCGTCCTTCACCTTGATCGCCTCGTTGATCGGGATCGCGAACGACAGCCCCTGGAAGCCGCCCGTCTGCGAGTAGATCATCGAGTTGATGCCGATCACCTCGCCCTGCAGGTTGAACAGCGGGCCGCCCGAGTTGCCGGGGTTCACCGGCACGTCGGTCTGGATGAACGGCGTGTAGTTCTCGTCCGGCAGCGCGCGCGACTTCGCGCTGATGATGCCCGACGTAACCGTATTGTCGAAGCCGTACGGCGAACCGATCGCGACGACCCACTGGCCGACCTTGCTCTGCGCCGGGTCGCCGATCTTCACGGTCGGCAGGCCGCTCGCGTCGATCTTCAGCACTGCGACGTCGGACTGCTTGTCGGAGCCGACGACCTTCGCCTTGTATTCGCGCTTGTCGGTCAGCTTGACCGTGACGACGTTCGCGCCGTCGATCACGTGCGCATTGGTGAGGATGTACCCGTCGGAGCTGATGACGAACCCGGAACCGAGGCTCGCGCTCGGCTGGTCGTCCGGCTGCGCGTCACCGCCCATGCCCGGCACCTGGCCGTAGAAGTGCTTGAAGAACTGGTAGAACGGATCGCTCGGATCGATCGGCAACTGCGGCTGCGGCACGCGCCGCGACACCTGCTTCACGACGTGCTTCGCGCTGATGTTCACGACCGCCGGGCCGTAGGTCTCGACGAGCCCGGAGAAATCGGGGATGCCGGTCTTCGCGGCCGCTTCTGCCGGCATCAGCGCGGCAGCCTGTGCGGGCGTGATGATCTGCGGATCGGCGCGGCGGGTGCCGGCGACATAGCCGGCGGACAGGGCGGCCGCCACGGCGACCGCGACGGCGCCGCGCGCAAGGAATCGGGTGTTCATCGTAGGACCTCCTCTTTGTTAGGACGCAGCGTAACGACCCTGACTTAAAGGAGGCTTAATCAGCCTTAAGCGGGGCTTAAGCGGCTGCCGGCGCCCGTCCGGCGCCGGGCTTCATACCGATTCGGACGGCTGCGGCGCCTCGGCCGGCATCTCGGCATCGCGGAACACGACACTGACGAGCAGGCCGCCCGCGGCCGCGTCGCCGAGCGACACCGTCGCGCCCTGCTGCGCAGCCACGCGCTAGACGATCGCGAGCCCGAGCCCGCTGCCCGATACGG
>NZ_JAAGPB010000719.1:0-245 GCF_017104585.1 Burkholderia sp. Ac-20392 | reverse complement strand
TTAAGTCGAGTGAACAGCTGCGTTAGACCTACGGTGAACTCGTGACTCGAGGCTAGCGCAGTGAGCAGACACCATAGCCAGAAATACGAGAATCACCGCACAGACCACCTATGAGCGCGGCGGGTGCAGTGACGAAATAGACTGCGCGGAGTAAATAACAAGGCGGCTGGCAAGGATGAGTGTTTACGGCGAGATCAGCCGTCAACTTAATCTGTTTTTTTTTTTTTTTTTTAATGATCCGGCTA
>NZ_JAAGPB010000718.1:0-3027 GCF_017104585.1 Burkholderia sp. Ac-20392 | reverse complement strand
CGCCCCGGCAGCCCCGATCGGGCGTGCGGCCCGCGATCGCGTCGATCGCGTCTCTGGCACGAGGCGGCGGCAGCCGCCGAGGACGGGCGTCCGCGGCACTGGATCGGGAAGATCCCAGTGTGGGGCCCGACCGCAGGCAAGTCTGTCCCGAAAGTTTCGTGAAAGTGTGCCGATTTGTATGGGATTGTCGGAGTCTGTCGTACCGGGCGCGCCGTCAAAACGCTGCAACATCCGGTCGGCCCGCCTTTCGACGGCGCGGCACGGCCTCGGATCGGCCGGTTTCCGCACCCGATCGCACGCGACAGATCGACGCGCCTCGCGGTCCTGTCATCCCATGTCTCGATGATCGACTCAGCCCCCGTCTGCACCGCGATCGCCGGTGCGCGCGTGTTTGCGCGCGCCGGCGGAATAACCATGAATCGTCAGACGTCGTTCCATCTGAAATCGCAATGAACTCAATACGGATTTATTGCGGTTTATCACTTGCGTTTCACACCAGTCTATCTAGACTGTTCAAGTCAAAACGGTCGAATGTGTCATTTTTTTAGGAGACGATCACAATGCGCCTCACCATTCGGATTAATGGCAGCGAATCGGCAACCCGGCACTCCTTCGCGGTACTGTGGGTCGATACCGACGAGGGGCTGTGGTCGCGCGAGGCACATCAGGGCATGGATCTGCCGACCTGGGGCAAGGTCCGCGACGTCGAGGGCGCAATGGCGCTCTGCGCGGCCGACGGCGGGAATGCCGTGTGCCAGTTGAAGGGGCTGTCGTTCGATGCAACGCAGCGCGAACAGGGTCCCGCAGTGCTCGCCGGCGATCACCCCGGCGCGTGGCGACTGCAGGCCGTCGATCGTTGCACGAGCGAGCCGGAATACCGGGAATTCATTTCCGTCGCCCGATAGAAATTATCGATGTAATTCGTCTGCGGTTTTCGGGTTTATTCCGGTTTCAGCGATATTCATTTCGATATTCAGTATTAACGGCGCCCCATTTCGGGGCGCTTTTCATTTTCCGGCTTAAAGAAATAACCGCAAGCCGGTCAATTGATCGCACTCCGGGGATGGCCCGCATCGGCCGTACTTCAGATCGCGCCCCCGGATCGATACGCAGCGAATCGCCCGCCTTTCATCGTCTGCTCCGTCGGTGAAGTGTCACTTCCGCCCCGCCTTTCCTCCCCCCTTTTTTCACCCCAACCGGACAGTTAATAGCTGTTTTTCTCGGGGCCGGAACACACTTTCCCCACACGGCGATTACTCATTTATTACAATCGCATTATTCAGACTGACCAGCCGCCCTTCGGCGGCCCGACCCGGCCATTGCATGAGCGTGAAAAAGAAGACCCACCCCGCCGATCCGTACGCGGCCGCGACCAAGAATCCGATGCTTGCATCGCGCCTGCCGATGTGGCGCTCGAAGCTGATCGTGATCATCGTGTTCCTCGCGTTCGCCGCGCTGATCGGCCGCGCCTTCTGGGTGCAGGTCGCGAACAAGGAGTTCTACGTCGGCCAGGGCCAGAAGCGCTACCAGCGCACGATCGAGCTCGACGCGACGCGCGGGCGCATCGTCGACCGCAACGGCGCGATGCTCGCCGTCAGCCTGTCGACCTATGAAATCTGGGCGAACCCGAAACAGGTCGCCGACACCGACTACCCGCAGATCTCGAAGCTGCTCGACATGCCGCTCGTCGAGGTCAAGCGGCGTCTCGGCAACGACAAAACCTTCGTACTGCTCAAGCGGCAGGTCGACGCGGACACCGCGGGCAAGCTCGACAAGCTCGCGATCGACGGCATCACGCAGATCGCCGATTCGAAGCGCTTCTACCCGGAAGGCGAATCGGCCGCGCACGTGGTCGGCTTCACGAACGTCGAGGACAAGGGCCAGGAAGGCGTCGAACTCGCGGCGAATGCACGCCTGGTCGGCACGTCCGGGCAGCGCGAGGTGATCCGCGACCGGCTCGGCCGCATCGTGTCGGACACGCGCCCGCTCGTCCCTGCGCAGCACGGCGCGACGATCGAACTGACGATCGACCGCCGCATCCAGCAGCTCGCGTTCAGCCAGCTCAAGGCGGCCGTGGTTGAAAACAACGCGGTGGCCGGCAGCGTCGTGGTGCTGGACGCGCAGAACGGCGAGATCCTCGCGCTGGCGAACTACCCGACCTTCGACCCGAACGACCGCGCGCGCCTCACCGGCCAGCAGTTGCGCAACCGTGCGGTGATCGACACGTTCGAACCCGGCTCGACGATCAAGCCGCTCGTCGTCGCGCTGTCGATCGACGAGCGCAAGGTCACGCCGAACACGATCATCAACACGTCGCCGGGCACCTACAAGATCGGCCCGGCCGTGATCCACGACACGTCGAACCACGGCTCGCTGACGGTCTCGCAGGCGCTGCAGAAGTCTAGCAACGTCGCACTCGCGAAGCTCGCGCTGAACCTGCCCGCCGAAACGATCTGGAACAAATACCAGGAATACGGGATCGGCCGTGCGCCGGAACTGACGTTCCCGGGCGTCGCATCGGGCCGGCTGCGCGGCTACAAGCGCTGGCGGCCGATCGAGCAGGCGACGATGGCGTACGGCTACGGCCTGTCGATGTCGCTGCTGCAGATCGCGCAAACCTACACAGCCTATGCGGGCGACGGCACGCTGCACCCGGTGTCGCTGCTGAAGAACGGCACCGACCAGCAGACGATCGACGCGCATCGCGGCCACCGCGTGACGTCGGCGCAAACGGCCGCATCGATCCGCTCGATGCTCGAGATGGCGGTCGGCGAAGGCGGCACGGGGCGCCGCGCGCGCGTCGACGGCTACCGGATCGGCGGCAAGACGGGGACCGCGCGCAAGCAGATCGGCGCAACCTATGCAAAGGGCAAGTACCGCGCACTGTTCGCCGGGATGGCGCCGATGAGCAACCCGCGCCTGATCGTCGCGGTGATGATCGACGAGCCGCGCGGCAAGGGCTACTACGGCGGCACGGTGGCCGGCCCGGTCTTCGCGTCGGTCACGAGCGGCTCGCTGCAGTTGCTG
>NZ_JAAGPB010000717.1:0-3489 GCF_017104585.1 Burkholderia sp. Ac-20392 | reverse complement strand
GCGGCCGGCCGTGTCGCTGCTGCTGCCCGCCGCGACGATGATCGCGTGCCCCGTCGCACTCGGCATCGCCGCGCGGCTCGCCGGCATGCCGTACGACTGGGTCGTCGCGCTGGTGATCGCGTACTGCGCGCCGCCGTCGAGCGGTACGTCGACGATCGCGCGGATGCTGTCGCTCGACGCCAGCGTCGCGCTCGTCGCGACCCTCGCGTCGATGGTGTTCGTCCCGCTCACCGCGCCGCTGCTCACGGCGTGGTTCAGCCACGATGCGGCCGTGGCGATCTCGCCGCTGAATCTCGCGTTGCGGCTCGCGCTGCTGATCGGCAGCGCCGAGGGCGTTGCGCTGCTCGTGCGGCGCTTCGCGGGTTCCCGGCTCGACCGCTTTGCGACGCCGATCGATGCGACCGTCGTCGCGGCATTGCTGGTGTTCGCGCTCGGCACGATGGCCGGCATGCAGCAGTCGATCATCGACGCGCCGCACCGCGCGTTGAGCGCGATCGCACTCGCGTTCGCCGTCAACGCGGGTTTCCAGGTCATCGCGTACGGGCTCACGCCCGGCGACGTCCGCACGCGGCTCAATGTCGCGCTGATCGTCGCCAATCGTAACGTCGGCCTGATGTGGGCCGCGCTCGGGCTCGCCGCGACGCCCACCATGGCACTCGTGTTCACGTGCGCGCAGTTGCCGATTTATACGCTGCCGCGCGTCGTCCAGCATCTGCTGCCGCGTCTCGAAGCACAGCGCCTGCGTCGCCGCGCACGCTAGCCGACACGCGATGCCGTTCCACTCTTCCGCCCTCGATCAAGGATCCAGCATGAAGCGACTTATCGTGATCGGCGCCCGCGCCACCGGCAGCAGCCTCGCGCTCGTGCGCGGTGCGCTTGCGCGACAGGTAGCCGTGACCGTGATCACCGCCCCCGGGCACCGTCTCGACGGTGTGTTTCCCGAAGGCGTCGAGACGATCAACCTCGAACCCGATGCCGGCCAGCTCGCCGGCTGGCTGCGCACGCGCTATCCGGACGAGATCGACACGCTGCGCGTGACGACCGCGCACGACACTTATGCGCGCACCGCCGCGTGGGTGGCCGACGCGCTCGGCCTGCCCGGCCCCGATGCGCGACGTGTCGCGCACGCGGTGTCGAAGTCGAACCAGAAGGCGCTGCTCGCCGCGCACGGCATCCCCGCTGCGCAATTCGTCACGGGTACGCTGGCCGCGCCGGCGACGCTCGCGGCCGCGGCCGACCCGCTGCGGTTCCCGGTCGTCGTCAAGCCGTCGGAAGGCTCGGCGAGCGATGGCGTGCGGCGCTGCGAGGACATCGCCGAGGTACGCGCGCAACTCGACGCCCTCGCCGCCGGACAAGCCGATGCACAAGCGCGTGCGACCGGGCGCGTCGTGATCGAGGAATTCCTGAGCGGCAGCGAATACTGCGTCGAGTATTTCGACGGCCGGTACGTCGGCGCGCTGCGCAAGCTGAAACGCCATGGGGCAGGCTTTCTCGAGCGCGGCTATACGTCGGAACTCGACCTCGATGCGGGCACGCTGCGCGCGCTGATCGACGTCGGGTCGCGCGCCACGGCGGCGGCCGGGCTGACATGGGGGCCTGTGCACCTGGACTGCATCGTGCACGACGGTGTGCCGCACGTGATCGAACTGAATCCGCGCATCGCGGGCAGCTTCATCTGCGACATCGTGCGCGACGGCTACGGCTTCAACATCGCCGAAGCGTTGCTCGACAAGCTCGACGGACGCCCGGTGGACATTCCCGAGCTGTTCGAACCGCAAGCCTATGCACGCGCGGAATTCCTGCTCGACAGCGATCCCCGCGCGTGGCGTTTCGCGCAGGCGGGGGAGATCCGCGACGGCACGGTCACGATCAGTTACGGGCCGCAGGTGCTGCCCGATCGCGAGCGGCGCGCGTTTCTTTATGTGCGGGTTGCGCTGCCGGTCGCGCACGGGGTGGACGACGCGCCCGTGCCTCCCGGTGCGTCGGCCCACGGCAATCCCGTCGGGCAGACCATCGTTTCCGGCTAGCCGTGAAACGGCCGCCTGCACGCGCTCCCGCGCTCGACCCAACGCTGTCGAGCCGCGTGGCTTCGGTCAGGCACCGTCACAAACGACGCCCCAACAGTTGCCCCGGCCAGCCATCCACGTCGAAGGTGGAAATTCGCTCATACCCGCAGGACTCGTAGAAGCGCACCAGCGCACCCGTCCCGCCGCCATAGCAGTCCACCCGCAGGCGCGCCACCCCGGCCGCCCGGGCGCGCTCATCCGCGAACGCCATCAGACGCCGGCCGACACCGCGAGCCCGCATATCGCGGGATGCAACCAGCACGCGCACATAGATTTCCGGCTCGGTCGCCGGCGGCACGTAGGGCATGGATTCGCCGAGGATCAATGCGCCCAGGACGCGGCCTTCCCGATCCTCCGCGACCCACGCGTCGGGCAGCGCACAGGCTTCGGTCACGAGCGCAATCCGCTTGGGTTGTGTCGACCATGCCTCTCGGCCCCATTGCCCGTCGTTACCGATGGCAACGAACCACGCAATCACGTCATCGAAGATTCGCAGCACGGCCGGCGCATCGAGCGCACTGGCACGACGAATCACCCGTTCATCCATTCCTGTCTCCGCCACGTTCGACACTCCTTCGCCGGATTCGACGTCCGGCGCGCAATGGGAGGGTGCGCCGAGGCAACCAAGGACGTGCGATGGAAGCCCGGCGATCAAGCCTGCTACGGTACTGAAATTCGCCCCAGTTGATCAAGGCATGACGGCTGGCGATTCGACATGACGGGTTGTTTTCCTGAAAAGACCGGGAGATCAGCGCCAGATGGGGTGCCAATCGACCTTCGCATGCATGGGCGTGGCCGACCCACGCCAACGAGCCGAAACTTCGCCGACGGATCGGGACGGCAAAAGCAGTTCAGCGCCGTAAAGAAGGAGCCGAAAACCCATGCTGCAGCGCATGACCGGTAGCGCTCACCTGATCCGGCCGGCCGATGCCCCGCCTGTCCCGCACCGCACCGCACCGAATCGCAGCGAATCGATCCCCGCGCGAATGCCCTCCTTCACGACAAAAAAATCTACAATCGACGCGATGCATCGCAGGCATGAAGCGCCAGCCGCCCACTCTCGCTCGCCACCATGAACGCACCCGCTGATTCCACTCCCTCCGCCCCGTCGCTACTCGGCGTCTATCGTCAACTGGCGGACCCGTCCGCCGGGCAATGGATCGTCAGCCGCTCCGAACGCGCGCACATGTACCGCATCCAGCATCACCGGCCCGACGGCAGCACCTCGGTCGATACGGTCGTCGATGCCGACAACCTCGATGCGAAGCTGCACAAGTGGATCCAGGAAGGCTTCGTCCGGCGCGAACCCGGCGACCGTGCGGCGCCGGCTCATCGCAGCGGGTTCATGCAGGCGCTACGGAGCGCACATGCGTCGCGACCGGTCGCAGCCGGCGACGCGGCGCAGGTCGCGCACGTAGGCGGC
>NZ_JAAGPB010000716.1:0-3368 GCF_017104585.1 Burkholderia sp. Ac-20392 | reverse complement strand
CGCGCCCCGCTTGATCCATCGACCATCTGAGGACGATTCCATGAGCAAGACTTTCGACTACATCGTCGTTGGCGGCGGTTCGGGCGGCAGCGTCGTCGCCGGGCGGCTGACCGAGGACCCGGCCGTGACCGTCTGCGTGCTCGAGGCCGGCGGCCGCGGCGACGGCACGCTCGTCAACGTGCCGACCGGCGCGGTCGCGATGATGCCGACCCGCATCAACAATTGGGCCTTCGACACGGTGCCGCAGCCGGGCCTCGGCGGGCGCATCGGCTACCAGCCGCGCGGCAAGGCGCTGGGCGGTTCGTCGGCCATCAACGCGATGGTCTATATCCGCGGCCATCGCGTCGACTACGACGGCTGGGCCGCCCTCGGCAACGAAGGCTGGAGCTACGACGACGTGCTGCCGTACTTCCGCCTGAGCGAGCACAACGAACGCTTCGACGATGCGTGGCACGGCCGCGACGGCCCGCTGTGGGTGAGCGACCTGCGCACCGGCAACCCGTTCCATGCGCGCTACCTGGAAGCCGCGCAGCAGGCCGGCCTGCCGCTCACCGACGATTTCAACGGCGCGCAGCAGGAAGGCATCGGCATCTACCAGGTCACGCAGAAGCACGGCGAACGGTGGAGCGCGGCGCGCGCGTACCTGCTGCCGCACGTCGGCCGCCGCGACAACCTGACGGTCGAGACGCACGCGCAGGTGCTGCGCATCCTGTTCGACGGCACCCGAGCGATCGGCGTCGAGGTACGCCAGCATGGCGAGGTCCGCACGCTGCGCGCACGGCGTGAAGTCGTGCTCGCGGCCGGCGCACTGCAAACACCGCAGTTGCTGATGCTGTCCGGCGTCGGCCCGGGCCGCGCGCTCCAGCAACAGGGCATCGCCGTGCACGCCGACCTGCCCGGTGTCGGCCTCAACCTGCAGGATCATCCTGATTTCATCTTCGGCTACCGCACACGCAGCGTCGACACGATGGGCGTATCCGCGGGCGGCGGCCTGCGCATGCTGCGCGAGCTTGCGCGCTTTCGCCGCGAACGGCGCGGCATGCTGACGTCGAATTTCGCGGAAGGCGGCGGTTTCCTGAAGACGCGCGCCGAACTCGACGCGCCGGACATCCAGCTGCACTTCGTCGTCGCGCTCGTCGACGATCACGCGCGCAAGCTGCACACCGGCCACGGGCTGTCGTGCCACGTGTGCCTGCTGCGGCCGCGCAGCCGCGGCTCCGTCACGCTCAACAGCGCCGATCCGCTCGCCGCGCCGCGCATCGATCCCGCGTTCTTCGACGACCCGCGCGACCTCGACGACATGGTCGCGGGCTTCCGCCTCACACGCCGGCTGATGGAAGCGCCGGCACTCGCCGGCTGGACCACGCGCGACCTGTTCACCGTGAACGTCAACACCGACGATGAAATCCGCGACGTGCTGCGGCGGCGCACCGACACCGTGTATCACCCGGTCGGCACGTGCCGGATGGGGCACGACGCACTCGCCGTCGTCGATCCGCAACTGCGCGTGCATGGCCTGCAGGGGCTGCGCATCGTCGACGCGTCGATCATGCCGACGCTCATCGGCGGCAATACCAACGCGCCGACGATCATGATCGCCGAGAAAGCCGTCGACCTGATCCGGGGCGTGTGCCGACCGTCCGCACAGCCACAAGGCGAAACCGTCAGGATAGCGACGGATCGCGACACCGTTACCGCATCGTGCACCGCGCACGATGCTGTCCAGCCCGAGGAAACCCGCCATGTCGTCGCGTGACGCAGCCCACCTGACCGAATCCGCCGCCCCGCTTGCGGCGATCATCATCGGCGCCGGTTTCGCCGGCATCGGCATGGCGATCGCGCTGCAACGCGCCGGCATCCACGATTTCGCGATCGTCGAACGCTCGCACGACGTCGGCGGCGTGTGGCGCGACAACAGCTACCCGGGCGCCGCCTGCGACGTGCCCTCGCACCTGTACTCGTTTTCGTTCGAGCCCAATCCGGCGTGGTCGCGCGTGTTCGCGCCGCAGCCCGAAATCCACGCGTACCTGCAGCATTGCGCGCGCAAGTACGGCCTCGCGCGCTACCTGCGCTTCGGCGCCGAAGTTGCGCACGCACGCTACGACGAAGCCGCTGCGCTGTGGCGCGTCACGCTCGCCGACGGCACGACGCTCAGCGCCGCCGTGCTCGTCAGCGGCACCGGGCAGTTGAGCCGCCCCGCGATGCCCGACCTGCCCGGCATCGACACGTTTCGCGGCCGCGCCTTCCACTCCGCGCGCTGGGATCACGACTATTCGCTCGCCGGCAAGCGCGTGGCGGTCGTGGGCACCGGCGCATCGGCGATCCAGTTCGTCCCGGCGATCGCGGGCGACGTGAAGCATCTGGTCGTATTCCAGCGTTCGCCGGCCTATGTGATGCCGCGCCCCGATCGCGCGTACCGCCCGTGGGAGAAGGCGCTGTTCCGCCGGTTGCCGTGGGCGATGAAGCTGCATCGCGCATCGATCTACCTGCGCTACGAATCGCGCGCGATCGCGTTCACGCGCCTGCACAAGCTGATGAAGGTCGCGGTCGGCCGGCCGTTCCACACGCTGCTCGCACGCGACGTGCCGGACCCCGCGCTGCGTGCGCGGCTCACGCCCGACTACCCGATCGGCTGCAAGCGCATCCTGCTGTCGAGCGACTACCTTGCCGCGATGAGCCGCGACAACGTCGAGCTCGTCACGCAGCGGATCCGGCGCGTGACGGAGGACGGCATCGAGACCGTCGACGGCGTACACCATCCGGTCGACGCGATCGTCTACGGCACGGGGTTCGCGGCGACCGAATTCCTGTCGCCGATGCGCATCACAGGCCGCGACGGGCTCGACCTGAACGACGCATGGCGGCGCGGCGCGCAGGCGTATCTCGGGCTCACCGTGCCCGGCTTTCCGAACTTCTTCATGCTGTACGGCCCGAACACCAATCTCGGCCACAACTCGATCGTCTACATGCTCGAAAGCCAGATCGCGCACGTGATGCGCTGCCTGCGCACGATGCGGCGCGACGGTGCGCGCGAGATCGACGTCGACGCGCGCCGCTACCGGCGCTTCAACCTGCATGTGCAGCAGCGGCTCGAAGGATCGGTGTGGAACAGCTGCAAGAGCTGGTACGTCGATGCGTCGGGGCACAACAGCACGAACTGGCCGGGCTTCACGCTGACCTACCGGTGGATCACGCGCTTCACCGGGATGTCCGCTTACCGCTTCACGCATCCGTTGCCCGAGTCGCTCGCACCGGCGCGCGACGTGGTGGTCGCGCCGCCGGCCGGCCGGCTGGAGGCACTGACGGCCGCATCGCTGCGCGGCTTCCTGCGGGTGGCGTTTCGGCCACTAATCGGGCCGCCGTTCGGC
>NZ_JAAGPB010000715.1:0-234 GCF_017104585.1 Burkholderia sp. Ac-20392 | reverse complement strand
AGTCGAAGACAACACAGAACTGGATGGAAGCATGCAGGTCGAGACGAGCAGCACAACTGAGAGCGCGACATCACGATGACGTAAGGAGAGAGACGGACGTGGACTGAGGATGTGGTCGTATGACTAGGTAATAGCACAAGAGTACCAGAGAATGCAGGACTATTGGGTAAATCAGACGATGGAGCAGATAAACAATGGCTAGGAAATAATAATTATATATTTTTTTTTTTTTTA
>NZ_JAAGPB010000714.1:0-3214 GCF_017104585.1 Burkholderia sp. Ac-20392 | reverse complement strand
GCGGCCGCCGAACAGCATCCGGTGGTCGGCCGACAGCCGGAAATAGTCGAGGAAGAAGTTGTTGTCGCACACGGCTTCGCGCTGTGCGATCAGCGCGTCGGCGCGCGCTTGGCCGAGCGGCTCGGTCGCGATGATGTACGACGCGATCGGCGCGATGCGGGCAGCCGTCGCGTCCGGCAATACGCCGCCGGGGCCCGCGTTGCAGCACGACACGACGAAGCGGCAGCGCACGTCGCCCGACGGCGTGCGCACGACGGGCCGCGCACCGCGCACGATCTCGAGCGCGGGCGTATGCGCATACAGCGCGACGCCTTCGCGTCGGGCGGCATCGGCAAGGCCGAGGCAGTACTTGAGCGGATGCAGGTGGCCCGACAGCGGATCGTAGACGCCCGCGAGATAGCGCGTCGACGCGATGCGCGCACGGATCTCGCCGGTGTCGAGCCATGACAGCGATGGATGGCCCCAGCGTTGGGTCGCGGCGTCCATCCATGCATGCAGGTCGTCGATGCGGCGCGGCTTCGTCGCGACGGTCAGGTAGCCGCGCGTGAAGTCGCAGTCGATCCCGTAACGCGCGATCCGCTCGGCGATCAATGCGACGCCGTCGAGCGACAGCGACCACGCGGCGCGCGCGCCGTCGGCGCCGAGCTGCCGCTCGATCTCCTCGTCTTTCGCGAAGCCGGTGATCGCCTGGCCGCCGTTGCGACCCGACGCGCCCCAGCCGGGCCGGTGCGCGTCGATCACCGCGACGGACAGCCCGCGAGCACGGCAGTCGAGCGCGGTCGACAGGCCCGCGAAGCCGGCGCCGATCACGCAGACGTCGACGTCGATCGTCCCGTCGAGCACGGGATCGTCCACGGCGGGGCGCACGGCCGTCGCTTCGTAGTACGAGTCGCGCGCGAGCGCATCGGCGCGGCGGGTGAAAGACTGCGTCATGAATCCGACTCCCTCGTTGCAGCCGGCGGCGGGGCAGCGTGCACCGTCATCCGGCCGGTAAAAACGGCGCGGGACGCCGTGCGCGCGGCACGGCGTCCCGCGCGAGCTGCGTCAGAACGAATAGATGAACTGCGTCGCGAGCAGGTCGTTGGACTTGCCATACGATCCGTCGTTGCGCAGGAACACCTTGTTGTTCGCCCAGTCGTGGCGGTATTCGACCTTCACGGTGATCTGCTGGGTCGGATAGAACAGCAGGTCGAGCGCGACATCCTGGCGCACGGCCCCCTTGCACTCGAAGCCCAGGCCGCCACCGGCCTTCGACATCGCGAGGCAGTCCGCGTCGACGCCGAAGCCGTTGTTCGGGTCCATCCCGTTGCCGTTCAGCGCGATGCCGCCACCGCCGCCGCCGTTCTTCGAGTTGGCGAGCAGGTCGTAGCGCAGCGTCACGCCCATGCGGCCGACCACCGGTGCGTTGAACTTGCGGTGCGCGAGCAGCGACAGGCCGTACCACTGCGCGAGCCCGCCGTTGAACGCCGCATGCTGCTGACGGCCGTAGTCGACTTCCGCGTTGTACTGAATATCGGCGAGCGTGTAGGTCGCGTCGAGTTCACCGAAGAAGAACGAACCATACGCGCTCGGTGATGCACCACCCGGGCCGTAGTTGACGCCGATCTGTTGGCCGGTAACCGGATCTGTCACAGCTGCCGACGACAGTGTCTGGCGACCGATGTTGAACGAACCGCCGATGTCGAGCGCACTCGACCACGTGTAGTCCGCGCGTGCGGTGAAGGTCGGCACCTTGTTGCTGGTGGTGATCGGGTCGCCGAGTGCATTCACACCTTTCTGCGTGACCGAACCGTACGTGCGGTACTGCTCGTTACCGAGGAAGAACTTCCACGCCCAGTTGCCCTTCGTGTAGTTCGCGCCGATACCGACGTAGCTGCCCGGATCCGAGAAATCGTACAGCAGGTTGTGCGTGAGCGTGAGCATCTGGTTCGACTGCTGCACCTCGTAGCCGCCGAAGCTCGGGATCAAACCGGCGACCAGCGTCGTTTCGGCGGTGATCGGCACGTTGACGACCGCGGTGTTCAGCAGGTTGTCGGTGATCGAGCCGCGCGAGTTCTGCAGCAGCGTGATGCCGTTGCCGCGGTTCGGCATCAGCGTGATTTCCGCCGACGGCGCCATCGGGCCGACGCCGAACGTCTTCTTGATGTCGAGGTACAGATCGCCGAACGTGCTGTTGAAGTAGTTGTACGCGTTCTCGTGGTTCGCGAACAGGAACGACGACGTGCCGGCCGCGCGGTTGTACATGTAGGTCGGGTCGATGTAGCCCGTCACCGACAGGCCCGCGAGCGGGCCCGTGTTGGCCGCGTCCGTCAGCGAGTCGACCTTCAGCTGCTGGTTCGCGATCTGCTGCTTCATCTCGCCGACCTCGTCGTTGGTCAGCGTGGCCTGCGCCTTGCCGTAGTCCGGCGAGCTCGGATCGACGGCCACGGCGACCGGCGCCGCACCGGCTCCGGCCTTCGTGCCGGCCTGCGCGGTCGCGGTGCCGCCCTTCGCCGACAGTTGCGCCTGCATCGCCTTCATCTGCTTCTGCAGCGCCATGACCTGCGCCTGCAGCGCCTTGATCTCGGCGGATGTCGAGTCGGCCAGCGCGATGCCCGGCAACGCGCCGGCCACCAGCAGGCAGATCAGTTTCTTCTTCATTGCGGATTCTCCTTGTCGTGCGCCTGTCAAATCGGAATCGAATCGCGCGCCCCCCCTGGGGCAGCGCGTATTGCTTGTCTGCAGTGCTTGTTATCGTTGAAGCGGGAGGCGAGGCGTCACGCCACCGCGAACGCCGCCTTCATGTCGGCGATGCGGCGCCGTTCGCGCGCGATCATCATCCGGTTCACGACGATCACGCCGATCGTCACCGCCGTGATGAACAGCGTCGCCAGTGCATTCATCTCCGGGTTCAGCCCCAGCCGCACGCGCGAGAACACCACCAGCGGCAGCGTCGTCGAGCCCGGCCCGGACAGGAACGCCGACAGCACCAGATCGTCGATCGACAGCGTGAACGACAGCAGCCAGCCCGACAGCAGCGCCTGCGAGATCAGCGGCAGCGTCACCACGAAGAACACCTTCAGCGGCGTCGCGCCAAGATCCAGCGCCGCCTCTTCCAGCGACTTGTTCATCTCCTTCACGCGCGACTGCACGATGATCGCCACGTACGACACGCACAGCATCACGTGACCGATCCAGATCGTCACCATCCCGCGACCCTTCGGCCAGCCGAACA
>NZ_JAAGPB010000068.1:0-26364 GCF_017104585.1 Burkholderia sp. Ac-20392 | reverse complement strand
GACCGTGCACGAGCGCGATCGTCGCGCGCGGCGGCGTGGTGCCGTCGCCGGCGGGCCACCGGTACGACGCCAGTTCGAGCCCGTCCGCGGTACGCAGCCGGCCCATGGTCGGCGCGGACGACGACGAAGGTGCCGGCCCGGCGGTGGCGGGTGCGGCGGCCGGCGTAGTGGTGGCGGTCATCTGGCGTGTCCCCTGTCGATTGGCATGTGTGTTCCGGATCATAGTCGCGGCACCGTCGCGGCGCGCCAGCGGCGCTCCTCTAATTTCGTGTGGTTATGAAAAGATCGAAATCGATTATTAAGGGGAATGAGGGGTTTGCGGTAAAATCGACGGTTATTCCAGATGCATCGGCGGCCGACTGGCGGGCCAACTCGCCAGCCGGCCGCCGTTTTGTTTACATGATCGAATTACGCAATCTTTCGCAGCGATTTCCCGGGCCGGGTGGCTGGGTCGAGGCGCTGCGCAACATCAACCTGACGATCCCGCAGGGCGAGGTGTTCGGCATCATCGGCCGAAGCGGCGCCGGCAAGAGCACGCTCGTGCGGACCATCAACCTGCTCACGCGGCCGACCGAAGGCAATGTCGTCGTCGGCGGGCGCGATCTCACGCTGCTGCCGGCTGGCGCGCTGCGCGAGGCGCGCCGCGAGATCGGCATGATCTTCCAGCACTTCAACCTGCTGTCGTCGCGCACGGTGTTCGACAACGTCGCGCTGCCGCTCGAACTGGCCGGTGCAAGCCGTGCCGAGATCGAGGCCGCCGTGCTGCCGCTGCTCGACCTCGTCGGGCTGTCCGCGCAGAAGGATCGCTATCCGTCGCAGATCAGCGGCGGGCAGAAGCAGCGCGTCGGCATTGCCCGCGCGCTCGCGAGCCAGCCAAAGGTGCTGCTGTCGGACGAAGCGACGTCCGCGCTCGATCCCGAGACCACGCGCTCGATCCTCGACCTGCTGAAGCGCATCAACCGCGAACTCGGCCTGACGATCGTGCTGATCACGCACCAGATGGAAGTGATCAAGCAGGTGTGCGATCGCGTCGCGGTGCTCGACGCAGGGCGCGTGGTCGAGGAAGGCCGTGTGATCGACGTGTTCCTGCAGCCGCATCACGAAGTGACGCGCGCGCTGATCGGCGACGTGATCGCGCAGGAACTGCCGCCCGCGCTGAAGGCGCGCGTGGCCGAGCGGCTGAAGACCGGCAGCGGGCATTTGCTGCGGCTCGCGTTCACGGGCTCGGGGGTCGACCAGCCGATTCTGTCGGAGACGATCCGCCGGTACGAGCTCGATTTCAACATCCTGCACGGCCAGATCGACGAGATCCAGGGGCAGGCATTCGGTTCGCTCGCGGTGCTCGCGGGCGGCGAGCCGGGCAAGGTCGGGCAGGCACTCGCGTTCCTGCGCGAGCAAGGGGTGGTGGTAGAGGAGCTTTCGTATGTTGAGTGAGATGTTCGATATGTTCGTGCAGTCGTTCTGGGAGACGCTGATCATGGTCGGCATCTCCGGAGTGGTTGGCGCGCTCGTCGGCCTGCCGCTCGGCGTGCTGCTCTACCTGACTGATCGCCAGGGCGTGTTGCAGAATCTCGCGGTGAATCGCGTGCTCGGCGGCATCGTGAATGCGGTCCGCTCGACGCCGTTCATCATCCTGCTGGTCGCGGTGATTCCGTTTACGCGGCTCATTACGGGTTCGTCGATCGGCACGGCCGCGGCGGTCGTGCCGCTGACGCTCGCGGCCGCGCCGTTCATCGCGCGTCTGGTCGAGACGGCGCTGCGCGAAGTCGACCGCGGGCTGATCGAGGCTGCGCAGTCGATGGGCGCGACCACGTCGCAGATCGTCTTCAAGGTGCTGCTGCCCGAATCGCTGCCGGGCGTCGTCGCGGGCCTGACGATCACGTTCGTGTCGCTGGTCGGCTATTCGGCGATGGCGGGCGCGATCGGCGGCGGCGGCCTCGGCGATCTCGGGATCCGCTACGGCTACCAGCGTTATCTGCCTGAAGTGATGTGGACGGTGGTCGCGATCCTGATCGTGTTCGTGCAGATCGTGCAGTCGTTCGGTGACTGGCTCGTCCGCCGGTTGAGCCACAAGTAAAACAAGATTGATCCGTTAGGGGACACACGATGCAACGACGCTTCATGCTGAAATTCGCGGCGGCACTGGGCGCGGCCGCGCTGTTCGCGGGCGCGCACGCGCAGGCCGAAACCATCAAGGTGGGTGTGACGGGTGGGCCGCACGCGCAGATCATGGAAGCGGTGAAGAAGGTCGCGGCGAAGAGCGGCCTCGACATCCGTATCGTCGAATTCTCCGATTACGTGCAGCCGAACGCCGCGCTCGCGTCGGGCGACCTCGATGCGAACAGCTACCAGCACGATCCGTATCTGCAGGCGCAGGTGAAGGATCGCGGCTACAAGCTGATCAAGGTCGCGGATACCGTCACGTTCCCGATGGGCATCTATTCGAAGCGCGTGAAGTCGCTGGCCGAACTGAAGCCGGGCGCACGCATCGCGGTCCCGAACGATCCGACCAACGGCGGCCGCGCGCTGCTGTTGCTGCAAAAGCAGGGCCTGCTGAAGCTGCGTGCGGACGCGGGGCTGAAGGCGACGCCGCTCGATATCGTCGACAATCCGCGCAAGCTGAAGATCGTCGAACTCGACGCGGCGCAGATTCCGCGCTCGCTCGGCGACGTCGACGCGGCCGCGATCAACACCAACTACGCGATGGAAGCGGGGTTGAAACCGAAACAGGACGCGATCGCGATCGAGGGTCCGAACGGTCCGTACGCGAACATCCTCGCGATCCGCGAGGCGGACCGGAACAAGCCGTGGGTCGCGAAACTGGTCGCGGCCTATCATTCGGCCGAGGTGAAGCAGTTCATCGAAGG
Organism: Burkholderia sp. Ac-20392; assembly: GCF_017104585.1. Lineage (NCBI taxonomy): Bacteria > Pseudomonadati > Pseudomonadota > Betaproteobacteria > Burkholderiales > Burkholderiaceae > Burkholderia > Burkholderia sp. Ac-20392. The sequence continues at coordinate 23,497 of NZ_JAAGPB010000068.1, read as the reverse complement.
CAAGTTCGGCGGCGCGGTCATTGCCGCCTGGTAACGGGCGAAGCACGGGGCGCCCGGCGAGATTAGAGTCGATGATCGAAAACCCGGGCTTTGCGTCCGGGTTTTTTCTCTTTTAAAATAGAACGACCGTTCGCTATCATTGGCGCGTCGCCAAGAAGCGGTATCCTCGACAACCACGAAGGTTGGGTCCGCTTGGCCGCGCAGTCATGAGGCCTCGCTATAGAATGGCCTCTGGTCGTATTCGTAACTTTGGAGCGTGTGCATGAAAATCCTGGTGCCAGTGAAAAGAGTGGTCGATTACAACGTGAAGGTCCGCGTGAAGTCGGACAACACGGGTGTCGACATCGCGAACGTGAAGATGTCGATGAACCCGTTCGACGAAATCGCGGTGGAAGAAGCCGTCCGCCTGAAGGAAGCCGGCGTGGCGACCGAAGTGATCGCCGTGTCGGTCGGCGTCGCGCAAGCGCAGGAAACGCTGCGTACGGCGCTGGCGATCGGCGCGGATCGCGCGATCCTCGTCGAGTCGAACGACGGCGTCGAGCCGCTGGGCGTCGCGAAGATCCTGAAGGCGCTGGTCGACAAGGAACAGCCGCAACTGGTGATCCTCGGCAAGCAGGCAATCGACGACGATTCGAACCAGACGGGCCAGATGCTGGCCGCGCTGGCAGGCCTGCCGCAAGCGACGTTCGCATCGAAGGTCACGGTGGCCGACGGCCGTGCAACGGTCGCACGCGAAGTCGACGGCGGCGCGGAAACGCTGTCGCTGACGCTGCCGGCGGTGATCACGACCGACCTGCGCCTGAACGAGCCGCGTTACGTGACGCTGCCGAACATCATGAAGGCGAAGAAGAAGCCGCTCGAAACCGTGAAGCCGGAAGACCTGGGCGTGGACGTTGCGCCGCGTCTGAAGACGCTGAAGGTGGTCGAGCCGCCGAAGCGCGCAGCCGGCGTGAAGGTGCCGGACGTGAAGACGCTGGTCGAGAAGCTGAAGACCGAAGCCAAGGTGCTGTAAGAGGGAGCGGAAAGAAATGACGATTCTGGTGATTGCAGAACACGACAACGCGTCGATCAAGGCCGCGACGCTGAACACGGTGGCGGCGGCAGCGAAGATCGGCGGCGACATTCACGTGCTGGTCGCGGGCCACAACGCGCAAGGCGCAGCCGACGCGGCAGCGAAGATTGCGGGCGTTTCGAAAGTGTTGCTGGCCGATGCGCCGCAACTCGAAGCGGGCCTCGCGGAAAACGTCGAAGCGACCGCGCTGAACATCGCGAAGGACTACTCGCACATCCTCGCGCCGGCGACGGCCTATGGCAAGAACATCGCACCGCGTATCGCCGCGAAGCTGGACGTCGCGCAGATCTCGGACATCACGGCGGTCGATTCGGCCGACACGTTCGAACGCCCGATCTACGCAGGCAACGCGATTGCGACGGTGCAGTCGAGCGATCCGATCAAGGTCATCACCGTGCGTGCGACGGGTTTCGATCCGGTGGCAGCGGAAGGCGGCAGCGCAGCGGTCGAGAAGATCGAAGCGGCAGCCGATGCCGGCAAGTCGCAGTTCGTGAGCCGTGAGGTGACGAAGCTGGACCGTCCGGAACTCACCAGCGCGAAGATCATCGTGTCGGGCGGCCGTGGCCTGGGCAGCGGCGAGAACTACACGAAGGTGCTGGAGCCGCTGGCGGACAAGCTGAGCGCGGCACTGGGCGCCTCGCGCGCGGCAGTCGACGCCGGCTACGTGCCGAACGACTACCAGGTCGGCCAGACCGGCAAGATCGTCGCACCGCAGCTGTACATCGCGGTCGGCATTTCGGGTGCGATCCAGCACCTGGCCGGCATGAAGGATTCGAAGGTGATCGTCGCGATCAACAAGGATCCGGAAGCACCGATCTTCAGCGTGGCCGACTACGGCCTCGTCGGTGATCTGTTCGCGCTCGTGCCGGAGCTCGTCGCCGAGCTCGGCTAAAGCGGTGTGACGCTTCGGCGGTAAGCACACGAGAAGAGGGGCGCGACGAGCGCCCCTTTTTTTTCGCCATCGACAGAAGAGAGAAGAGGGAGACACACCATGAGCTATAACGCCCCCGTCAAGGACATGCTGTTCGTGCTGAAGGAACTGGCCGGCATCGACGCCGTTGCGCAGTTGCCGGGCTTCGAGGATGCCGGTTACGACACGGCGCAGGCCGTGCTCGACGAGTCCGCGAAGTTCTGCGGCGAGGTGCTGGCCCCGCTGAACGTCGAAGGCGACCGCAACCCGAGCAGCTGGAAGGACGGCGTCGTGACCGCGACGCCGGGCTTCGGCGAAGCGTTCCGCCAGTTCGTCGAAGGCGGCTGGCAGGGGCTGCAGCATCCGTCCGAGTACGACGGCCAGGGGCTGCCGAAGCTGATCGCGACGCCGTGCATCGAGATGCTGAATGCATCGAACCTGTCGTTCGCGCTGTGTCCGCTGCTGACCGACGGCGCGATCGAGGCGCTGCTGACGGCCGGCACCGACGAGCAGAAGCAGCGCTACGTGCCGAAGCTGATCTCCGGCGAATGGACGGGCACGATGAACCTGACCGAGCCGCAGGCGGGCTCCGATCTCGCGCTGGTGCGCTCGCGCGCCGAGCCGCAGGGCGACGGCACGTTCAAGGTGTTCGGCACGAAGATCTTCATCACGTGGGGCGAGCACGACATGGCGGACAACATCGTCCACCTGGTGCTGGCGCGCACGCCGAACGCGCCGGAAGGCGTGAAGGGCATCTCGCTGTTCATCGTGCCGAAGTTCATGGTCAATGAAGACGGCTCGCTGGGCGCGCGCAACGACGTGCACTGCGTGTCGATCGAGCACAAGCTCGGGATCAAGGCGAGCCCGACGGCGGTGCTGCAGTACGGCGACCACGGCGGCGCGATCGGCTACCTGGTCGGCGAGGAAAACCGCGGCCTCGAGTACATGTTCATCATGATGAACGCCGCGCGCTTCGGCGTCGGGATGCAGGGGATCGGCGTGGCCGATCGTGCGTACCAGAAGGCCGCGGAATTCGCGAAGGAACGCGTGCAGAGCCGCCCGGTCGATGGTTCGGCCAAGCAGTCGGTGACGATCATCCATCACCCGGACGTGCGCCGCATGCTCGGCACGATGCGCGCGCTGACCGAAGGCGCGCGGGCGCTGGCCTACGTGGCCGCCGCGCACAGCGACATTGCCCACCGCCATTCGGACGAGGCGACGCGGGCGCGTCATCAGGCAATCTACGAGTATCTGGTGCCGGTGGTGAAGGGCTGGAGCACGGAGATGGTGAACGACGTGGCGAGCCTGGGCGTGCAGGTGCACGGCGGGATGGGCTTCATCGAGGAGACGGGCGCAGCGCAGTATTACCGCGATGCCCGTATCCTGGCGATCTACGAAGGCACGACGGCGATCCAGGCGAACGACCTGGTGGGCCGCAAGACGATGCGCGACGGTGGCGCGGTGGCGAAGGCGCTGATCGCGGAGATCGGCGAGACGGTGGCGGCGCTGGGCAAGCTGGACAGTGCGGCGGCCGCATCGGTGAAGGCGCAGCTGGAGAAGGGCGCGAAGGCGCTGTCGTCGGTGGTCGATTACGTGGTGGCGAACGTGAAGCAGGACCCGAACGCGGTGTTCGCGGGCAGCGTGCCGTACCTGAAGCTGGCGGGCGTGGTGCTGTGCGGGTGGCAGATGGGCCGCGCGCTGGTGGCGGCGCACGCGAACCGCGCGAGCGACCCGGCGTTCTTCGATGCGAAGATCGCGATTGCGCAATGCTATGCGGAGCACGTGCTGGTGCAGGCGGGCGCGTTCGACGCGTCGATCGTCGGCACGAAGGGCAACGAGGGCGTGCTCGCGTTGACGGAAGACCAGTTCTGATTCCGCCACGCATCCGGTGAAACGAAAAAAGGCGCCCCGAGGGGCGCCTTTTTCATGCTCGGCTGCCTGCATTGCCGCAGGCAGCCGCGGCTTATGCGTATGCCGGACGCGTCTGGCCGGCCACGTCCTTCAGGTAACGATGCACCGACAGGTCGTCGGCCTGGATCGCGGGCATCTTGCCCGAGATCAGGTCTGCGAGCAGCTGGCCCGAGCCGCACGACATCGTCCAGCCGAGCGTGCCGTGGCCGGTGTTCAGGAACAGGTTCGACACCGGCGTGCGGCCGACGATCGGCGTGCCGTCCGGCGTCATCGGGCGCAGGCCCGTCCAGAACGTTGCCTTCGACGTGTCGCCGCCGCCCGGGAACAGGTCGTTCACGCACATTTCGAGCGTTTCGCGGCGCGCGGCGCGCAGCTTCTTGTCGAAGCCGACGATTTCCGCCATGCCGCCGACGCGGATGCGCTGGTCGAAACGCGTGATCGCGATCTTGTAGGTCTCGTCGAGCACGGTCGAAACGGGCGCGGCCGCTTCGTTGACGATCGGCGCGGTGATCGAATAGCCCTTCAGCGGATAGACGGGGATCTTCATCAGGTTCGAGATGAAGCTGGTCGAGTACGAGCCAAGCGCGACGACGTACGCGTCCGCGCGCACCGTCTCGCTGCCGCACTGCACGCCGGCGATCTTGCCGCCCGCGATTGCGAGTGCATCGATCGGCGTGTTGTAGCGGAACTTCACGCCAAGCGATTCGGCGAGCGCTGCAAGGCGCGTCGTGAACAGCTGGCAGTCGCCCGTTTCGTCACCCGGCAGGCGCAGACCGCCCGTCAGCTTGTGCGAGACGGCGGCAAGCGCCGGTTCGGCTTTCTTCAGGTCGGCCGGCGACAGCAGTTCGAACGGCACGTTCGCTTCCTGAAGGACGGCGATGTCCTTCGCCGCGCCGTCGAGTTGCTGCTGCGTGCGGAACAGTTGCAGCGTGCCGCCCGTGCGGCCTTCGTACTGGATGCCGGTATCGGCACGCAGTGCCTGCAGGCAGTCGCGGCTGTATTCGGCGAGGCGGACCATGCGGCCCTTGTTGACCGCATAGCGCTCAGCCGTGCAGTTGCGCAGCATCTGGTACATCCACTGGAGCTGGAAGCGCGTGCCGTCGAGGCGGATCGCGAGCGGCGCGTGCTTTTCGAACATCCACTTGACGGCCTTCAGCGGCACGCCGGGTGCGGCCCACGGCGCGGCATAGCCGGGGGAGATCTGGCCTGCGTTAGCGAAGCTCGTCTCGAGCGCCGGGCCGGCCTCCCGGTCGATCACCGTGACTTCATGACCGGCGCGCGCGAGGTAATACGCGCTTGCCACGCCCACCACACCGCTGCCCAGAATGACGACTCGCATAGCTGCTCCAGATGGAAGGGACCAGATCGAGGCCGGGCGCACCTGCGTCTCCGTGTAACCTCTAGCTGATCTAGTTTTTTGCGCTATGGTATTGTCGAATGTGTAGGTTTTGTTATCGTATTTTTCAGGTTTTCAGCATAAACAAATGAGAACGCAACGTCAGCCCGTACGCTCGCTCGACAAGCTCGACCGACGCATCCTGAAACTGCTCCAGGACGACGGCCGGATGGCGATGAAAGACCTCGCGGAACAGGTTGGACTGACCGTCACGCCGTGTATCGAGCGTGTGCGGCGCATGGAGCGGGACGGCGTGATCACCGGCTATCACGCGCGGGTCGACCCGCACCAGCTGGATGCCGCGCTGCTGGTATTCGTCGAGATCACGCTCGGCCACAAGGGCGGCAACATGTTCGAGCAATTCCGCCGGGAAGTGATGAAGATCGACGAGGTGCTCGAGTGTCATCTCGTGTCCGGGGATTTCGACTACCTGATCAAGGCGCGGATCGGCGAGATGGCCGACTACCGGAAACTGCTCGGCGACATCCTGCTGCAGTTGCCCGGTGCCGTGCAGTCGAAGAGCTATGTCGTGATGGAAGAAATCAAGGAGACGCTGACGATCGCGGTGGGCGACTGACGCGCCTGCGGCAGGCTGTCGGGCCCTTTATCCCGCCCTTGGCATGCTGCGCCCAATACTGTATAAATGTACAGTATTGGGCGCAGGCGAATGGGTGGGTACATGGACGATCGATCCGACAACGAATTTCCGGTAGCGCCGCCCGTGCCCCGCAAGGGGCGCGGTGCGGTCGACAACCTGCAGGGGCGATACGAAATCGCGCAGCGCGAAGCGGTCGACGACGGCTGGACGCACGAGTCGGACGATACCGATTTCCCCGCGCCGCTGCGCACACAGGTCTTCGAGGAGCGTGCGAAGAGCATCCTGACGCACAACCAGTCGCCCGACATTCCATTCAGCGTATCGCTCAATCCGTATCGCGGCTGCGAGCACGGCTGCATCTATTGCTTCGCCCGGCCGACGCACAGTTATCTCGGCCTGTCGCCGGGGCTCGATTTCGAAAGCCGCATCTATGCGAAGGTCAATGCGGCCGAACTGCTCGAGCGCGAGATCTCACGCAAGCGTTACGTGCCGGAGCCGATCGCGCTCGGCGTCAACACCGATGCCTACCAGCCGGTCGAGCGCGACCTGCGCATCACGCGCAGCGTGATCCAGGTGATGCACGATCGCGGGTTGCCGTTCGCCGCGATCACGAAGTCGTCGCTGATCGAGCGCGATCTCGACCTGCTCGCGCCGATGGCCGAACGCGGGCAGGTGATGGCGGCAGTCACGATCACGACGCTCGATGCCGATCTCGCGCGCACGCTCGAGCCGCGCGCGGCAACACCGGCGCGCCGGTTGCGCACGATTCGCGCACTGAGCGAGGCGGGCGTGCCGGTCGGCGTGAGCATTGCACCGATGATTCCGTTCGTCACCGAGCCCGATATGGAGCGCGTGCTCGAGGCATGCGCGGAAGCCGGCGCGACGTATGCGAGCTACATCATCCTGCGGCTGCCATGGGAAGTCGCACCGCTGTTCAAGAACTGGCTTGCCGCGCATTTTCCGGATCGCGCGGAGCGCGTGATGAACCGCGTGCGCGACATGCGCGGCGGGAAGGACTACGACTCGGATTTCTCGAAACGGATGAAGGGCGAGGGGATCTGGGCCGACCTGCTGCGGCAGCGCTTCCGCCAGGCCGTCAAGCGGCTCGGGCTGAACGAGCGCACGAACGGCATTCTCGATCTGTCGCAGTTTCGTGGTGCGCCGGCTGCCGCGGCGCCGGTGCCGCGCGTTGCTGGTCGTTCAGCCGGCACGCGGTCGGCGCAGTCACGCGACGACATGCAATTGAACCTGTTCTGACCGGCGTGCTAAACCGGCGCGGGGCGTCGGGTGCGTAGTGGTCGTTACGCTTACTGCGAAATCTGCTTGGCCGCTTCGACCTGCGATTCGAAATACGTCTGGAACGACAGCGCGAGCGCGGTCATCAGCAGGAACGCGCCGATCAGCAGCGAGAAGATCACCACGAAGATCACGGTCCAGCCCGACTTGCTGTGCTTGCCCGTCTCTGCATTGAATTGCGCGTCCCATTTTTCGTCGGGGCGCAGCCCGTAGACGAGCGCGGCGAGGAACGCCGCCAGCAGCGAGATCGCGCCGGGAACCGCGAGCCACCAGCCGAGGCCGGCGCTGCGCTGGGTTGCGGCGAGCAGGAGGAAGCCCGGGATGCCGACGATCGTTGCGAGCAGGTGCGCCCAGCCGAACACGTCGCGGAAGCCATACAGATAGAAGCGGTGCGCGCCGAGCGATCCGAACAGGAACGCGAGGGCGGCGGTGAGCGTCTTGGAGCGAAAGCGGCGGGACGGTGCGGTGCTGCTGGACATGGATGGCGGCGTATTGTCGTTGGCATGGGCGGCCGGCGGGCCGGCGCGGGCGTGCGGCCCGGCACGCATTCTACGATGCCCGGTCGGGCCCGGTCACCCCTGTCCTGCGTCAAGGTGCCGCATAGGTCACGCGGTAGATCGCGCCCGCGTAGTCGTCGCTGATGAGCAGCGAGCCGTCCGGCAGCGGCAACACGTCGGCCGGGCGTCCCCATACCGTGCCGTCGGGCCGCAGCCAGCCCGTGACGAACGGGGTCTGGCGCGCCTGGCTGCCGTCCGCCGAGACGACGACGCGCATCACGCGATAGCCGACCTTCGTGCTGCGATTCCACGAGCCGTGTTCAGCGATGAAGATGTTATTGCGATACGACGCCGGAAACATCGGCCCTGTATAGAAGCGCATGCCGAGTGCTGCGACGTGTGCACCGAGTTTCAATACGGGCGGCACATAGCGGCGGCATACGTCGGCGCTGCCGAATTCGGGGTCGGGTGTGTCGCCGCCATGGCAATACGGGAAACCGAAGTCGAGGCCGGCGCGTGGCGCGCGGTTCAGCTTGTCGTCGGGCACGTCGTCGCCCATCATGTCGCGCCCGTTGTCGGTAAACCAAAGCTCGCCCGAATCGGGATGCCACGCGAAGCCGACCGTATTGCGTACGCCGCGGGCGACAACCTCGCTCCCGCTGCCGTCCGCCTTCATGCGTGCGATGATCGCGTAGCGGCTGCGATCGGCGAGACAGACGTTGCATGGTGCGCCGGTCGGTACATACAACTTGCCGTCAGGGCCGAACGCGATGAATTTCCAGCCGTGATGGTGTTCGGTCGGCAGCGCGTCGGTGACGACGGCGGGGGTGGGCGGCGCGGCGAGCTGGTCGTCGATATGATCAAGACGCAGGATGCGCGATACGGCGGATATATAGAGTGCGCCGCCACGGTAAGCGACGCCGACGGGCATGTCGAGCCCGGACGCGATTACGTAGCGCGCGCTGATCTGGCCCTCGTGCATCACGAATGCATGCACGCGGCCTTCCCGTGTGCCGACATACAGGATGCCGCGCGGCGACCACGCCATTTCGCGGGCGGTCGGTACCGCATCGGTCAGCACTTCGACGTGGAAGCCGGGCGGCACGACGAGTTCGCTCACCGGCAACGGCGCGGCAAACGCCGGTGCGGATGCGAGGCAGGCAAGGCCGGCAAGCAGCGCCGCAAAACGGTGCTGCACGCGGCGCATCGAGGCGGCGCGAAGGGGCGGCATGACGGTGTGGAACGTCCCGGACACGACGATTGTATGCCCGGCGGACAGGCCGTCTCCGGATTTTTTCCGCGTAAGTGTTTGTTGTACCTCTGGTTTCCGGCTATAATCGCGTGTTTCAGTAGTTTCGAACCCGGTTTTCCCGAAGGACATCATATGGTTATCATCCGTCTGGCTCGTGGCGGCTCGAAGAAGCGCCCGTTCTACAACATCGTTGCTACCGATTCGCGCAACCGTCGTGACGGCCGCTTCATCGAACGCGTCGGCTTCTACAACCCGGTCGCTACGAAGGGCGAATCGCTGCGTATCGCTCAGGATCGTCTGACGTACTGGCAAGGCGTTGGCGCGCAACTGTCGCCGACCGTCCAGCGTCTCGTGAAGGAAGCGCAAAAGGCGCAACCGGCTGCCTAACATGGCACGGTGTGCCGGTCGTGCCGGCTTTGAGGTGCATTAATGGCGGGTCACGATTCCGGTAATGCAAGGCGCGGGCGTGCGTCGTTTGGCGCATTCGTCCGCAAGCCGGTCGAGCGCGACGTTGTCGCGAACGCCGGTCAGGCTGCCGAGCAGGACAGTCTCGAAGTGGCGCAAGCCTGGCCCGACGATGCCGTCGAGGTCGGGGCGGTGGTCGACGCCTATGGCCTGAAGGGTTGGGTCAAGGTGGCGACGCATGCCGACGCCGGTCGCGGTGGCGATGCGCTGCTCAAGGCGCGCCACTGGTGGCTGGAACGCGGTGCGGAGCGGCTTTCCGTCCGCATCATGCAGTCGAAGGCGCACAGCGACACCGTCGTTGCGCAACCCGCGGGCGTCAGCGACCGCGATGCCGCGTTTGCTATGCGCGGCTTTCGCGTGTTCGTGCGCCGGGAAGATTTCCCGGCATTGGCCGCGGACGAATTCTATTGGGTCGACCTGATCGGTCTCGACGTCGTCAACGAGCAATCGGTGGCACTCGGGAAGGTGAGCGGGATGATCGACAATGGCGTGCATTCGATCATGCGTGTCGAGTATCCGGCGACCGGCAAAGACGGTCAGCCGACCACCGACGAGCGGTTGATTCCGTTCGTCGGCGTATACGTCAAAACGGTGGATCAGGCGGCGCGTCGCATCGTCGTCGACTGGGAAGCCGATTACTGAAATGAACCAGGTTACCGAGAGCGCGGTGCAGTTCGACGTCGTCACGCTCTTTCCCGAGATGTTCCGTGCACTGACCGACTGGGGGATCACCAGCCGGGCCGTCAAGCAAGGGCGCTTCGGGCTGCGCACCTGGAACCCGCGTGATTTCACGACGGACAACTACCGCACGGTCGATGATCGTCCGTACGGCGGTGGTCCGGGCATGGTGATGCTGGCCAGGCCGCTCGAAGCCGCGATCGATGCCGCGAAAGCGGCACAGGCGGAACAGGGGATCGCGAGCACGCGTGTCGTGATGATGTCGCCGCAGGGCGCGCCGCTCACGCACGATCGTGCGGTGCGGATGGCGCAGGAGCCCGGTGTCGTCGTGCTGTGCGGCCGCTATGAAGCGATCGACCAGCGCCTGCTCGATCGTTGCGTCGACGAGGAAATCAGCCTCGGCGATTTCGTCCTGTCCGGCGGAGAATTGCCGGCGATGGCGATGATGGATGCGGTCGTGCGGTTGCTGCCCGGTGTGCTGAACGATTCGCTGTCGGCCGTGCAGGACAGTTTCGCTGACGGCCTGCTCGACTGTCCGCACTACACGCGCCCGGAGGAATACGACGGCGTGCGCGTGCCGGACGTGCTGCTCGGCGGGCATCATGCCGAGATCGAGCGGTGGCGGCGCCAGGAAGCATTGAGAAATACGTTGCGGAAGCGGCCGGACCTGATCGTCCGGGCGCGCCGCGAGAAGTTGTTGAGCCGTGCCGACGAGGCATGGCTTGCGAACCTCGCACGCGAAGCGAAGGACGCCTCCTGAGGCGGCTGCGCGAGCGGGAATTGGCGGTGTCGTGCATGCGTGTACGGCGCCTGATGTGAATCCATCCTCTATCGGGGCCAGGCCTGGAAGCAGGCGGGTGCCAACGCCGACACGATGGCAAAAGGAGTCAGTAATGAATCTGATCGCAAAACTTGAGCAGGAAGAAATCGAGCGCGCGCTCGCCGGCAAGACGATCCCCGAATTCGCCCCGGGCGATACGGTTATCGTGAACGTGAACGTGGTTGAAGGTAACCGCAAGCGCGTTCAGGCTTACGAAGGCGTCGTGATCGCGATTCGCAGCCGTGGCCTGAACTCGAACTTCATCGTCCGCAAGATCTCGTCGGGCGAAGGCGTCGAGCGTACGTTCCAGACGTACTCGCCGCTGCTGGCAAGCATCGTCGTGAAGCGCCGCGGTGATGTGCGTCGTGCGAAGCTGTACTACCTGCGCGAGCGTTCGGGCAAGTCGGCTCGTATCAAGGAAAAGCTGGTGTCGAAGGATCGCACCGCAGCAGCTTCCCAAGAGTAAGAGCTGTAAGGAAAAAGCACCCAACCGGGTGCTTTTTTCATTCTGGCGCGAGAATATGCTCGATACAACACGAACCCGAGAGCCCCATTGAATCGCCGCCCCATCATCGATCCCGAAGTCCTGCCGGTCGAAGGCACCGGCGCCGGCCAGCCGGCCATCGATTCCCGACTGATGACGCCGTCCGGCCTGCGCGATCGTTTCGCGCGCACGCTCGAATGGAGCGTCGAGCCCGGCGAAGCGAGGCTGCAGGAGGGCGTCGATCCGCGTAGCGCGGCCGTTCTCGTGCCGTTAGTCGTCCGCGAGTCTGGCCTCACCGTGCTGCTGACCCAGCGCGCCGACCACCTGAACGACCACGCCGGACAGATCAGTTTCCCCGGCGGTCGTCGCGAACCGTTCGATCGCGATGCAACCGCAACCGCGTTGCGCGAGGCGAAGGAAGAGATCGGGCTGGCCGACGAGCGTGTCGAGATCCTCGGCGCGTTGCCCGACTACCTGACCGGTACGGGCTTTTGCGTGACGCCGGTGGTCGGCCTCGTGCATCCGCCGTTCACCGTGCAGGCCGACACGTTCGAAGTGGCCGAGATTTTCGAGGTGCCGCTCGCGTTCCTGATGAATCCCGCGAACCATCAGGTCCGTGTGTTCCGCTGGGAAGGCGGGGAGCGTCGTTTTTTTGCGATGCCCTATCCGAATGGCGAACCCGGCGGGCATTACTTCATCTGGGGCGCAACTGCCGGCATGTTGCGCAATCTGTACCGCTTCTTGGCCGCCGGCTAGGCGCACACGGCGTCTGGGGCGCGCAGCCGGTCGCCGGGCGACCGCGCCGGCAGCCATCCGGTGCTTACGCTGTGCTATCGTTATGCAAAAAATGACATAACTCCGAAGACGGCGCCACGCATGACTTTCTTTTCGGTTCTCCTCGCCCTCATCATCGAACAGGTCCGCGCGTTGTCGCCGAACAATCCGGTGTTCGCGCTGTTCCAGTTTCATGCGGAAACCGTCGCGCATGGTCTCGACGCAGGCAAGCAGAAGCATGGCATCCTCGCCTGGCTCGCGGTCGTGCTGCCGTGGGTGCTGATCGTCGCGCTGATCTATTTCCTGCTGTACAAGGTGAGCTTCGTGCTCGCATTCATCTGGAACGTCGTCGTCGTGTATTTCACGCTCGGCTTCCGTCAGTTCAGCCATTACTTCACCGACATCCACCTCGCGCTCAACAACGACGATGTGCCGCGGGCGCGTGAAATCCTGCACGAGTGGACAGGCATCGACACGGTCGACATGCCGGTCGGCGAAATCGTCCGCCATACGCTGATTCACGCCGTTGTCGCCTCGCATCGCCACGTGTTCGGCGTGTTCTTCTGGTACGTGCTGCCGATCGGCCCGGCCGGTGCCGTGCTGTACCGGATTTCCGAATACCTCGCGCGCAGCTGGTCGACGCCGGGCGACGAGCGCACGGCGGCCTTCTCGACGTTCGCGCAGCGCGCGTTCTTCGTGATCGACTGGATTCCCGCGCGATTGACTGCACTCGGCTTCGCGATCGTCGGCAATTTCGAGGACGCGATCTATGCGTGGCGCAACCACACGCGCCAGTGGCCCGATCCGAACGACGGCGTCCTGCTGGCAGCCGGCAGCGGAGCGCTCGGCGCACGCCTCGCGGGGCCGCTCGCGGAACCGTCGAGCCTGGACGCACTGGCAGTTGGCGACAGCGGTCCGCTGACGGTCGGTGACGATTGCACGCCGCGTACGCTGCAATCCGCGGTTGGGCTCGTCTGGCGCGCGGTGATCCTGTGGATGATTCTGCTGCTGATGCTGACGCTCGCCGTCTGGGTGTCGTGACGGGGCAGTGCGGCACCCGATGAAAGGCAGAAGGCCGGCTTGAAGCCGGCCTTTTTGCTGTGGGTCAGTCGTCTAGCGGGTCGCGTACGGCGCCGCATTGCCAGCACGCGGTGAATTGGGCTTCGAGCGCCTCGCCGCACTGCCGGCAGCGCCACGGCGCGGCGCCGGCCGACGGGCCGTGTGACGCGGCATCGAGGAGCCGGCGCGCGAGTGCGTCGTCGCGTTCGTCGTCGAGCCACAGTTCGGGCGTGCACGCGTCGGCGGGCAGGCCGCCGAGAGCGCCGGTCGCGTAGCAGTTATGCAGCTCGCAACCGATGCCGGCCACCTGAAGCACGTTGGCCCAATGCTGCGCGGTCGCGAGATCGGGTGCCTTGAAACGCATCGCGGCTCCTGTCGATGAAAGCCGGCCCGGATGGCACCGGCTGGCCGCCGCGCGCGCCGCGCGATCAGCGGACGATCTGGCTCGCCTCGTGCACGAGCTGCGCATACAGCGCATGCCGCGACGGTGCGATGCGGCCGTCGGCGACGGCTTCGAGAATCGCGCAGCCGGGTTCGTGCAGATGATGGCAATTATAGAAACGGCAGTCGGCAAGCAGCGGCCGAAACTCCGGAAAGGCGCGCTCGAGACGGCCTTCCGTCAGGTGGTAGAGGCCGAATTCCTGGAAGCCCGGCGAATCGATCAACGCGCCGCCGCCCTCCAACGGGTAGAGGCGCGTGAACGTCGTCGTATGACGGCCGCTGTTGAGCGCGGCCGAAATCTCGCGCGTGGCGGCTTCGGCATCGGGAACAAGCAGGTTCACGAGCGTCGACTTGCCCATCCCGGACTGGCCGAGCAGGATCGTCGAATGGCCGGCGAGGTGCGGCATCAGTTGTGCGCGTGCGTCGTCGGGCGAGCCCTTCACCGACAGCTCGAGCACGTCGTAGCCGAGGGCGCGGTAGGGCGCGAGGCGCTCGCGCGCGACCGGCAGCGCGGCTTCGACGTCGATCTTGTTCAGCACGACGAGCGGCTTCAGCGCGTTCGCCTCGGCGGCGATCAGCGCGCGGCCGAGCAGGTCCTCGCTGAAGTAGGGCTCGGTCGCGAGCACGATCAGCAATTGATCGAGATTGGCCGCGAACAGCTTCGACTTGAACTGGTCGGAACGGTACAGCAGGTTGCGCCGTTCGCCGATCTCGACGATGACGCCCTGGTCGGCTGATGCGAGTTCGTATATGACACGGTCGCCGACTGCGATATCGCTTTTCTTGCCGCGCGGGAAGCACTGCAGCATCGGGCCGCCATCGTCGGGTGCGACGATGTAGTGGCGCCCGTGCGCCGCGATCACGCGGCCTTCGACCCGTTGCGCATTCGACGCGCGCGGGGCCGGCTTGCGGGAGGTCGGCCGGCTCATGCGTGCTGCATCAGGCGGTCGATCCGCTGCGATGCCGGCGGATGCGAGTAATAGAAGGCCGTGTAGACGGGGTCGGGCGTCAGCGTCGACGCGTTGTCCTCATAGAGCTTCACGAGTGCGCTGACGAGATCCTGTGCGTCGGTCTGGCTGGCCGCGAATGCGTCGGCCTCGAATTCGTGCTTGCGCGACGTGAGGCTGCCGAACGGCGTTGCGAAGAACAGGAACACGGGAATCGCGAGGAAGAACAGCACGAGCGCGGCACCCGCGTTGCTCGTGTCGAGCGACGGCGTGACGCCGAGCCCCGTATAGAACCACGTGTGTTGCGCCAGCCAGCCAAGCAGCGCGAGCAGCACGAGGCTCAGCACGAACGATACGAGCATCCGCTTCATCACGTGACGGCGCTTGAAGTGGCCGAGTTCGTGCGCGAGCACGGCCTCGATTTCCTGGCCGGACAGGCGCGCGAGCAGCGTGTCGAAGAACACGATTCGCTTCGACGCACCGAAACCCGTGAAGTACGCGTTGCCATGCGCGGAGCGGCGGCTGCCGTCCATCACGAACAGCCCCTTCGCCGCAAAGCCGCAGCGCTTCATCAGCGACTCGATGCGCGCGCGCAGCGCGTCGTCCTTCAGCGGCTCGAACTTGTTGAAGATCGGTGCGATGAAGGTCGGGTAGATCAGCAGGACAAGCATCTGGAACGCGACCCAGACGATCCAGGTCCACAGCCACCACAGGCTGCCGGCCTGGTTCATCAGCCACAGCACGACGAACAGCAGCGGCAGGCCGAGCGCGGCGCCGAGCAGCGAGTTTTTCAGCATGTCGGTGAAAAACAGCCGCTTCGTCATCCGGTTGAAGCCGAAACGCTGTTCGATCCCGAACTGGCGGTAATACTCGAACGGGACGTCGATGACGCTCGTGATCACGAGCACCGCAGCGACGAGCGCGACCTGTTGCCCGTAGCCGCGGCCGAGCCAGCCGGTGAGCAGCGTGTCGAGTGCGCCGACGCCGCCGAGCAGCGTGAGGCCGATCAGCACGGCCGCGCTGACGACGATTTCGAGCATCGTCAGCCGGGTGCGCTCGACCGTATAGTCGGCCGCGCGCTGGTGGGCGGTCAGCGGGATGGTTGCGCTGAACTGCGCGGGCACGCCGTTGCGGTGCGCCGCGACGAAGCGGATCTGCCGCGACGCGAGCCACAGCTTGGTGACGACCATCGCGAGCACGGCGAGCGCGAACAGCAGGGTGAACGAAAAGGGTGACATCGAAGGCGCCAAAGGGTTCTATGCGAGAATTATATGTTCTTGCGGACCGGCCCCGCTGATGCGATGCCGCCCGCCCGGGCGGCGCCGCGCGCCGTCCGCCATTTTCCAGGATGACTCATGACCGATACCGCCGCTTCCACCAGCCAGCCCGCGCTCGTGCGCAACGAGTTGAACCTCGTCTGGCTCGACATGGAGATGACGGGCCTCGACCCGGATAACGACCGCATCATCGAGATCGCGGTCGTCGTGACCAATTCCACGCTCGATATCGCCGTCGAAGGCCCGGTGTTCGCGATCCACCAGAGCGACGAAACGCTCGCGAAGATGGACGACTGGAACAAGTCGACGCACGGCCGCTCGGGCCTGATCGACCGCGTGCGCGCGTCGACCGTGACCGAAGCGGAAGCCGCCGAGCAACTGCAGGCCTTCCTCGCGCAGTACGTGTCGCCCGGCAAGTCGCCGATGTGCGGCAACTCGATCTGCCAGGACCGCCGTTTCATGGCGCGCTGGATGCCCGAATTCGAGCGGTTCTTCCACTACCGCAACCTCGACGTCAGCACGCTCAAGGAGCTGTGCCGACGCTGGCAGCCTGCGATCTACAAGGGCTTCCAGAAGCGGGCGATGCACACGGCGCTCGCGGACATCCACGAGTCGATCGACGAACTGAAGTACTACCGCGAGCATTTCCTGATTCCGGCCGCGTCTGCTTCGGCGGGCGAGTCCGCGCCGGCCGCCTGAGCGGGCCGGCACGCGCTTAGCGCGGTGCGCGCTGAGCGCTTTTCGGCCGGAACGCCGCGACCACCGCGGTGTCGGTCTCGATGTACGGGCCGCCGATCAGGTCGATGCAGTAGGGCACCGCAGCGAAGATGCCGGGCACGGTCGACTTGCCGTCGGCATCGCGCAGCCCTTCGAGCGTTTCCCGGATCGACTTCGGCTGGCCTGGCAGGTTGATGATCAGCGCCGCATGGTCGGCCGTCTCGCGGATCACCGCGACCTGCCGCGACAGGATCGCGGTCGGCACGAAATTCAGGCTGATCTGCCGCATCTGTTCACCGAATCCCGGCATTTCCTTCGTCGCCACGGCCAGCGTGGCCTCGGGCGTCACGTCGCGGCGCGCGGGGCCCGTGCCGCCCGTCGTCAGCACGAGGTCGCACCCCGCGACGTCGACGAGCTCGGCGAGCGTGGCGGAGATCGTGGGCGCATCGTCCTGGATCAGGCGCGTCTCGGCGCGCCACGGTGATACCAGCGCGCCGGCGAGCCATTCCTGCAGCGCGGGAATGCCTTTGTCCTCGTAGACACCCGTGCTCGCGCGGTCGCTGATCGACACAAGGCCGACGACGAGCTCGTCCGGATGGTTACGCTTCGTCGTCGTCATGGTCGTCTCCGGCGTCGTCCGCCGCTTCGTCGTCCGCATTGGACGTGCCGCCAGCGGTCTTGATCCACTGGAACAGCTCGCGGAAATAGCGCGGCGGCTTGCCTTGCTGCGCTTCCTTGCGTGCGTTGCGGATCAGCGTGCGGCCTTCCTGGATATCGGCTTCCGGGTGCTGGCGCAGGAATTCGGTCAGGGCGTCGTCGTTCGCGAGCAACTGTTCGCGGGTGCGTTCGATCCAGTGCAGGCGGGCCGTCGCGGCCTTGTTCACGCCGCGTTGCGCGTCGAGCGCGGTGCGCAGCGCGGCCGTCTCGTCGTCGGTCAGCGAGCGCATCACGCGGCCGACGTACTGGAGCTGGCGGCGCTTGCCTTCGTGATCGGTGATTCGGCGGGCCTCGCGCACGGCGTCGGCGAGGCTTTCGGGCATCGGCATGCGTTTCAGCGCGTCTTTCGGCAGATCGACGAGTGCCTGGCCGAGCACCTGCAGCTCGTGCATCTCGCGCTTCAGCTGGGATTTGCTGGGGCGATCGTAGCCATTGTCGTCGTCTTCGGCGGCATGCTCGATCGGCTGGATTCGGGTTTTGCGTGTCATGGGCGGCATTGTATCGCGCCGCGGACACCCCAAGCTTGTCGGTGTCCGGCCCCGGACCTTGCTATGATCGCGGGATACGTAATATTTTGAACATGCGGGCGCCCGCCCGCCACCGGATATCTAGACGATGGCAGCCAATCTCGACGTACAAGCGCGCTATTTCCCGCACACGCAGGACCAGCTCAAAGAAATCGCCTCGGACATCCTTCGCCATGCGAAGGCGCTCGGCGCGACGGACGCCGCGACCGAAATCTCCGAGGGCGACGGCCTGTCGGTGTCGGTGCGCCGCGGCGAAGTCGAAACGATCGAGCACAACCGCGACAAGATGGTCGGCGTGACCGTGTTCATCGGCAAGAAGCGCGGCAACGCGAGCACGTCGGATTTCTCGCCGGGTGCGATCAAGGACACCGTCGCCGCCGCGTACAACATCGCGCGCTTCACGGCCGAGGACGAGGCGGCCGGCCTGGCCGAAGCCGAACTGCTCGAAACCGACCCGCGCGACCTCGATCTGTACCACCCGTGGGCGCTGACGGCCGACGAGGCCGTCGAGCTCGCCCGCCGCGCGGAAGACGCCGCATTCGCGGTCAGCCCGCAGATCCGCAATTCGGAAGGCGCGAGCGTGTCGGCCCAGCATTCGCAATTCGTGCTGGCCACGTCGCGCGGTTTCCTGTCCGGCTACCCGTACTCGCGCCACTACATCGCATGCGCACCGATCGCGGGCAGCGGCCGTCACATGCAGCGCGACGACTGGTATTCGTCGAAGCGCAGCGCGATCGATCTCGCGGCACCCGAAGCGGTGGGCCGTTACGCGGCCGAGCGTGCGCTGGCACGGATGGGCGCGCGCCGCCTCGACACCCGCAAGGTGCCCGTGCTGTTCGAGGCGCCGCTCGCGGCCGGCCTGCTCGGTGCGTTCGTGCAGGCGGTGAGCGGCGGTGCGCTGTACCGCAAGACGTCGTTCCTCGTCGACAGCCTCGGCAAGCCGGTGTTCGCACCGCACATCCAGGTCGTCGAGGATCCGCACGTGCCGCGCGCGATGGGCAGCGCGCCGTTCGACGAGGAAGGCGTGCGCACGCGTGCGCGCAGCGTCGTCAAGGATGGCGTCGTCGAAGGCTACTTCCTGTCGACCTATTCGGCGCGCAAGCTCGGCACGCAGACCACCGGCAACGCGGGCGGCTCGCACAACCTCGCGCTGCGCAGCTCGAACACGCAGGCGGGCGACGATTTCGACGCGATGCTGAAGAAGCTCGGCACGGGCCTGTTGCTGACCGAGCTGATGGGGCAGGGCGTGAACTACGTGACGGGCGACTATTCGCGCGGCGCGGCGGGCTTCTGGGTCGAGAACGGCGTGATCCAGTATCCGGTCGAGGAAATCACCGTCGCGAGCACGCTGCAGGAAATGTTCCGGCATATCGTCGCGATCGGCGCCGATTCGATCGTGCGCGGCACGAAGGAAACGGGCTCGGTGCTGATCGAGCAGATGACGATCGCCGGGCAGTAAGCGGCGTGCGGCCTCGGCCGCCATCAAACAAAAAGCCCGATCGGCGTGAGCCGGTCGGGCTTTTTTCATGCTGCGTGATGCGTCAGCCGCGCTTGCGCTCGTAGACGACGAACGCATAGCCGAACGTGTTCGGCGCGGCCGCCTGGTGCGCATCGCGCGACACTTCCTGCCACTGCGCGGCGTCGGGCGCCGGGAACGAGGCGTCACCGTCGAAGTCGGCATCGATCTCGGTGACGACCAGCTTGTCGGCGAGTGCGAGACCTTCCGTGTAGAGCTGCGCGCCGCCGATCAGGAACGCTTCGGGCACGCCGTCGCGCGCGGCGAGCGCCAGCGCATCGGCGAGCGACGTGACCGTGTCGCAACCGTCGAAGCGACGCGTCGCGTCGCGCGTGACGACGATATTGCGACGGCCCGGCAGCGGCCGGCCGATCGACTCGTGGGTCTTGCGGCCCATCACGATCGGAGCGCCCATCGTCGTGCGCTTGAAGAAGGCGAGATCTTCGGGAAGTTTCCAGGGCAACTGGTTGTCGCGGCCGATGATGCCGTTGCGGGCGCGCGCGACGATCAGGGTCAACGTCGTCATGTAGGTCGGGGAAAGGAAAACCGGAATGGCGCCGATTCTACCGGAACGGCGGCGCGCGCCGGTTCCGGGTGCGCGCATCCGCTCCTGCACTGCGCGCCGCGACGCTCGAGTCAATGCGTCGCGGCGACGGAATGAATAAAAAGAGTGCCCGCCGGGGGACGGAGCACAAAAACCGTTTCGTGTTGCGAGATCGACGATGCAGGCATCCGATCGATGCGGTCCGGTTTGCTCAAATCAATACGTCATCCTTATCAAATGGATCGGCTCGTGCATCACTGATGCGTACTGCCTTGCGCGGTGCCATCCATCGCGTGCTGCACGTCGCCCGGCTGCGGTGCCGGGAGCGGCATCGGCAATTGAGGCGGCGGGATCTCGTCCCACAGCGTCACCGACGTCCTGCCGGCCGGCAGCGGTTGCGGTGACGACACGGTCACGATGCCGAATCCGTTGCCGTGCTGCGTGCTCGGCGCATTGGCCGCGAGCAGCATGGCGCGATCCGGATTCGTGCTTTCGTCTGCGCGTACGGGCGTGGGCGGGCCGGCGGCCGCGACCGCAATGGCCATCGGCACGAAAGAAAGTAAAAGATGTTTTCGCATGGTCGCTGTCTCCGACGGTTTCCATATTCAGCGAAATGCATGCCATCGCGCCGGGACCGTTGTCGAGACTGCGATTCGTGCTCAAGCGTTGCGAATTGTGTCGGAAAACGGCTGAAAATGTTTCAAGCCTGAAACGAGGGGGCTCGGGAATACTGCGGATTCAATCGATGCGCTTCAAGGATGAAAATCGTCGCAAGTGTTGATGACAGAACGTATCGCTGCGCAGGTGCTATGTGCAGACGATTGACATGCATCGACCTCCTGAGCGATACGGCCGCATCGCTCACCGCGCTGAAATCGGATTGTCGTATTCAGTGCCTATAACTAAGCTGTCTTGATCAAAATAACTGGACGCAAGATAAGCGCCATCATGCGAGGCTTTGTCGTCGCGCATCGGCATGGCGAATCGAGCCGCCTTCGGCTGACCCGATTCGATCCTTTTCGCACGTGATGTGGCGTGCACGGCAATCGTTAGACGGTTGATGAACGGGGTGAGCATATGGGAGCCGATCAGCGGCACGTGATCTACTATTCGCGCGAACCGAACGACGCGTTGCGCGGCCATTTCGACGAATGCGGTTGGCGTGTCGATCTCGCGGAGACCGTGCGAGACGTACGGCGCGTCGTGCAGCATGGTGTCGCAACGGCCGGGCTGCTCGATTTTTCGCCGGGCTTCAAGCCCTCGGACCTGCGCGAACTCGAAACCTGTCTGAGCATTCAGCACATCGGCTGGATCGCGGCGACGCGTCGCGGCCAGTTGCAGGACGCTACGCTGCGCCATCTCATTCGCGACTACTGTTTCGACTACGTGACGATGCCGTACGAGACGTCGCGGATCGTCGAGACCGTCGGTCATGCACACGGGATGGTCGCGTTGACCGAACCCGTTGCACCGCCCGTCGGCGCCGGACGCAGCGAAGGCGAAATGGTCGGGACTTGCGATGCGATGCTCGGGCTTTTCAGGACGATTCGTCGCGTCGCGGCAACCGACGCGCCGGTGTTCATCTCCGGCGAATCGGGTACGGGCAAGGAACTGACGGCGGTTGCGATTCACGAGCGTTCGTCGCGTGCGCAGGCGCCGTTCATCGCGATCAATTGCGGCGCGATTCCGTCGACACTACTGCAGGCCGAACTGTTCGGCTACGAGCGCGGCGCGTTCACCGGCGCGAACCAGCGCAAGATCGGCCGCGTCGAGGCCGCCAACGGCGGCACGCTGTTTCTCGACGAGATCGGCGACTTGCCGCTCGAAAGCCAGGCAAGCCTGCTGCGCTTCCTGCAGGAAGGCAAGATCGAGCGGTTGGGTGCCCATGTGTCGGTGCCGGTCGATGTGCGCGTGATCTGCGCGACCCACGTGGACATGGAGGCGGCACTGCGCGAAGGGCGGTTCCGCGAAGACCTGTTTCATCGCCTGTGCGTGCTGAAGATCGAGGAGCCGCCGCTGCGCGCGCGCGGCAAGGACATCGAGGTGCTCGCGCGCCACATGCTCGAGCGTTTCAAGGGCGATGCGCATCGTCGCCTGCGCGGCTTTTCCCCTGACGCGGTCGCGTCGCTGTACGGCTATTCGTGGCCGGGCAATGTGCGCGAGTTGATCAATCGCGTGCGCCGCGCGATCGTCATGTCGGAGGGCCGGATGATCACCGCGGCCGATCTCGAGCTGAACGACTTTGCGACGCTCGCGCCCGTGTCGCTGCTGGAGGCGCGCGAGGCGGCCGAACGGCAGGCGATCGAGCAGGCGCTGCTGCGCCATCGCGGCCGTTTTGCGGATGCCGCACGCGAACTCGGCGTGTCGCGCGTCACGCTCTACCGGCTGATGTGCGCACACGGCATGCGCGATCGCGGCGACACGCTGGCAGGGTTTTCGGCGCCGTTGCCGGAGCTTCCTCATCACGCTTGCTAAAATTGGCGGGTACGGCCGCCCTCGCGGCCGAAGGAACCCGCATGAAACAGTATCTCGACCTCGTTCGTACCATTCTCGATACCGGCAGCTGGCAGGAGAACCGCACGGGGATCCGCACCATCAGCATGCCGGGCGCGATGCTGCGCTTCGACCTGCAGCAAGGCTTCCCGGCCGTGACGACCAAGAAGCTCGCGTTCAAGTCCGCAATCGGCGAGCTGGTCGGCTTCCTGCGCGCGTCGCGCAGCGCGGCTGATTTCCGCGCGCTCGGCTGCAAGGTGTGGGACGCGAACGCGAACGAGAACGCGCAATGGCTCGCGAACCCGTATCGCCAGGGCGTCGACGATCTCGGTGACGTGTACGGCGTGCAATGGCGCCAGTGGCCGGGCTACAAGGTGCTCGACGCGGGTGCCGACGCGCAGATCGCCGATGCGACGCGCCGCGGCTTCCGGATCGTCACGCGTTTCGACGAAGACGGCGCGCCGAAGGTGCTGCTGTACAAGGCGATCGACCAGTTGCGCCAGTGCCTGGACACGATCATGGAGAACCCGGCCGACCGCCGCATCCTGTTTCACGCGTGGAATCCGGCCGTGCTCGACCAGATCGCGCTGCCCGCGTGCCATCTGCTGTACCAGTTCCTGCCGAATGCGACGAAGCGCGAAATCTCGCTGTGCCTGTACATCCGCAGCAACGACGTCGGCCTCGGCACGCCGTTCAACCTGACGGAAGGGGCGGCGCTGCTGGCGCTCGTCGGCCGGCTGACGGGCTATACGCCGCGCTGGTTTACGTACTTCATCGGCGACGCCCATATCTACGAGAACCAGCTCGACATGCTGCAGCGCCAGCTCACACGGGAGCCTTACGACAGCCCGCGGCTCGAGATTGCCGAGCGCGTGCCGGAATACGCGAAGACGGGCGTCTACGCGCCCGAGTGGCTGGAGCAGATCGAGCCGTCCGATTTCTCGCTTGTCGGCTACCGCCATCATGAGCCGCTGACCGCGCCGATGGCGGTCTGATCGCGCGACCCGGGCCGCGCGGATGCATCGGTCCGCGCCCCGCAGGAAAAAGGCCCGACCGGCTGATACCGGTCGGGCCTTTTTGTTTCACGTTTGCGGCACTTACTGGCA